>NZ_JAGUQP010000001.1:179367-262489 GCF_018704065.1 Desulfovulcanus ferrireducens
GGAGAGGGTGGGATTCGAACCCACGTGCCCTGCCTTCACAGGACAAAGCGATTTCGAGTCGCCCCCGTTACGACCACTTCGGTACCTCTCCGTTTTTTAATGTTGAATTTAATAAGCATTGGATGCGGTTGATATTTCCTGGCTGCAATATCTAAGCTCTGTCAGTCTGTTTTCTTTTAAGAGCAAAGAAGCTTTTTAAAAGGGAGCCGCATTCTTGTTCCAGGACGCCGCCCAACACCCAAAATTTGTGGTTAATCCAGTCCATTTGCTTATAGTTTACGCGAGAGCATATCGCGCCTGCCTTGGGGTCTTTGGCCCCAAATACCAATCCCTCAATACGAGCCTGCACCAGGGCCCCGAGACACATTAGACAGGGCTCTAGGGTTACAGCCAGAATAGTACCGGGTAAACGATAATTTTGTCTTATTTTACTGGCCATGCGCAGGGCCGTTATCTCGGCATGGGCAGTAGGGTCACTTAAGCTAATAGGAGAATTTTTGCCTTTACCGATAATTTGGCCTGTATGTGTGTCAATGAGCACAGCTCCAACGGGTACTTCTTGGTTCCTTAGAGCATCAAAGGCCTGGTCCAGGGCTTTAAGCATTATCTCTCGCCACGACTTCCAGCCTGGAGGAAGGACTGCAGTTTGTGTGTATTCGGAAAAGTAAGTAAAGGCGTTGTCCATGTCAACTAGCTTTATTACTCAAGTACTTCACTCCGTTAGCAATAAGCTCTGTTCCCAAGGTGGCGCTTACATTTCTGGTCCAGCTAGGATGGTTAGTAGGATGATTATAGGCTTCTGGATGTGGCATAAGACCCAATATATGCCCGGATGGGTCAGTCAGACCAGCAATGGCTAAAGGTGAGCCATTTGGGTTGTATGGATATTCTTGAGTAGGCTCTTTGCTCAAGGGATGAACGTATTGCAGGGCGATAAGGTTATTTTCTTCTAATTTTTTCAAAATATGCTCATCTTTGGCCACAATCTTTCCTTCTCCGTGGCGGACAGGCAGATAAAGATAATCCAGACCCTTAGTAAAAACACAGGGAGAATTTTGATTGCATTTCAAAGCAACCCAGCGATCTTCAAAGCGTGCGGAATCATTATAACTTAAACTGACCTGACGCTGGAAATAATTTCCGTCAATGGCAGGCAAGAGGCCAAGTTTGACCAAAAGCTGGAATCCGTTGCAAATACCTAAAATAAGTTTTCCCGAAGAGTAAAATTTTTGCAGTTCTTCCTGTAGAGAGATCCCTGAGCTGGTTTTGGTATATTTCCAGCGTAAGGCCGCGGCCTGTGCCGCGCCCAGATCATCTCCATCTAAAAAGCCTCCGGGGAAAATGAGAAAGTTATAATCCGATAAAAAAAGTTTTTCTGCTACAAGGTCAGAAAAAAAGCAGATATCTACCTGCTCTGCACCGGCTTTTTGGGCCGCGTAGGCGGATTCACGTTCACAATTGGTACCATATCCGGTAATCACCAAAACTTTTACTTTGGACATATTTACCTCATTTGGAACTATTGTTTAACAGATTTTCCCTCAAGAGTCTGTGGCCAAACCCTACTTAAGAGGACAATTTTTCATATTTTTTTCAATCCTGATTTCTTTCATGCTGGCCGCAAATGCCCGGACCCAACCTATGGTTTACCAAGCTCTTTGCAATGCTATCAATAAAACAGGATTTCTAATCTGGTAGCCAAAACGGGGTTTGGCCACAGACTCTTAACATTGAATTTGAGATTCTAATGTAAGTTATGTGCTTAGTAAAGATGAGAGTTGAAGGAGTTATAAGGTGATATCCAAAAAACTATAAAATTCTGGGGATCTCTATTTCTTTATAGTCTGAATTGTCATCTTTTGAACTGTTCTTTTCCCGGATAAGTCTCTCGATTTTTTCTAGCTCACCAGCGGGATCAAAGGATATCCTTTCCCGGCGCAGCATCTGTTTTTTTGTATCGTAAAGCAAAATATCCGCAGCTGCATCACTTTGAGGCAGGTAACCAACAGTGCCGGATTGTATCAGGATTTTAGTTTTTGATGGCAAAATTAGATCTTTCTGCGGACAGAGCTCTTTTCTCGATAAATTCCAGTGATTTTTTCTGGTCCAGATCTGAGTTTTATGGGTATGCCCGGTAAAAACAATTTTTGGACCAGATCGGATCAGATTGGCTCCAACTTGCCATTTGTGAATGAGATAAGGAAAAGATTTTGCCTTGGTCCAAGATGCATGAGTAAAGCCAAGGTTATTAATTTCTCTACGCAGGGGAAGTTTCTGTAGCCAAATTTTTTCTTCCTGATGTAATATTTTTTGCGTCCAGATTAGACTGGCCAGAGCCCGTGGAGAATAACCTTCCAGACCAATAAAATCTCCGGCCACGCTTCGGTCATGATTGCCTTGAACAGCCAGCAGTCCTTTCCATTCAGAAAGTAACTGTATACATTCCCTGGGACTTGCCCCGTACCCTACAGCGTCGCCCAAAAAGATAGTCAGGTCGGGTTTTATTTTTTGAATGAATTGATACACTTTTTCCAGGGCGGTAAAATTTGCGTGAATATCAGAAAATATGGCTAAGAGCATTGGGTTACTTCCAATAAAGGTTTAAAGGTAGATTTTTGGATTTTTCTGACCACTCCTGGCTTAATAATAGCTTTTAAACCTTGTCGCCCGGGATTTCCAGCCAGAATTTTTTTTGGTTTATATTTATTGACCATGTTCATGGCAGCAACAGAAGGAACAACGTCTTCAATAATGCGCAATCCCCAGATGAGTCTTTCCTGTCTTAATTTAATTAATACCTTGCTCAATAATGAAAAGGTTTTAATTCTGAAAATTTCAGCCTCCTGGGGAATAAGGTTATTGGGAATAAAGGTGATGTAAAGTATCCCCCAATTTTTGCGGGCAAGTTTTACACTTTGTTCCAAAATCTGGGCAGCATACTGGTCTGGTCGGATAAAGACTATGCACAGTGGTTTTCCGGCCAAGTATCCGGGATTGAATAGTGGATGTCCACTTTCACCCAGGATGCATGGGGATAGGGAAGAAATATCTTTTAAATATGGTGAGAAAATTTTCCCTAGATAGACCAGGTCCGGTCTGTTTTCAGGTTTGGGTTCCAGACAGGCCATAATTGTCTCGGATATTTTCGTTGATAGCCCAGGTTTTAGTCTACTAAGTGGTGCCGGCTTTATCCATTTTCTAAGGTCGGACACAAACTTAGATTTGGCTTTGAGAAAAGGTAGCCGGCCTGTAATAAGCTCATAGCATAGTACACCTATGGAAAAAACATCACTTTGCCACAATCCTCGTTCTCCTTGCAGGCATTCCGGAGCAATGTAGTCAGGAGTTCCTATTGGCCTGTTCGTTTCTAACCAGAAATCATCCCAGTTTTCCCGCCAGGCCAGGCCAAAATCAATGAATTTCATTCGTTGTGTCTGTGGATGGTAGAGAATATTTTCCGGTTTGAGATCATGATGGACTATGCCCAGACCATGGAGACAACTTAATTCCAAAACTAATTTTGCGCATAAGTTTAGTGCCTGAGAAGTTTCCAAAGAGTGGTTTTGGAGATAAGTGCGCAGATCCTGTCCGGGAAAGTAGGGAAAAATTAGTCCCTTTTCCCATTCTTTTATAGGCCAGATAAAAGGGGAGGGATCAGATTTTTCTAATTCCAGAAAGCGTGATTCATTTTGCCAGGACAAAAATCCGTCCACAGTACTCCCTTTTAAAACTTTGATCACAAATTTTTGGCCATCAGATTCACCCAGATAGAGAAAGCTGAAAACACCCTGGTGGAGTACCTTTTTTATGGTTATGCCCAGGACACTATCTCCTGTCTGGAGCGTTGGTCTCTCGGAGGCGGAGAGATTAATATTTTGGAAGGGAGTCCACATGGTAACTTTATAATTTGTAAAGTTTCAGTTTCGACCAGGGTGGAAGTGGAGATAGATGATGTTTAAAGTTGGAAGTGGTGGGTATAAATTGTGGCAGGACCGGATTCACTTGTGGCTCACCCCATCCCTTGCGATGAATGAGGTGAGCGTTGGTTATATAAAGTAAAGTATTTTTTAATCCGTGCAGCGAAAGATTTTTATTTTCCCATATATGATTAAAATAAGTTTGAGAGAGGGCAGGAGATTTAAGATTGCATTTGGAGCTTATCTCGACCCGATTGATGTTAAAATCCGGGCTGACTTTCGATGTCAGAGTCACGGTAGTCACGGTAGTCGTGCCTCCTGAGAAAAGCATATCCTAGGGCAGCAATAGCTAAAATGCTTAAAAAAGAAATGAGCACCGGATGTGTCCAGTAAATACCTACCCACCAACTTCCATCAGCAGAGACACTTTTGTATAAAAAGATGCCTGGTAGATCTATCGCCAGCAGTCCAAGAAATTGGTAAATTAGCAGAAATGGGAGCAGGATATGATTAAGAGAATAGAAGGCCATCCAGAAATGACGTAAAAAATTAAGCCATACAGGTTTGTTTTGGTCCATAATTGCCTCCTATTTGTTTTTAATATAAACAAAGTAACCTATGAGAATGGCTGCAATGAGGACCATCTCCACGAAAGTAAATTTGAAAATAAAGAGAGAGATTTTCCTCTGGGTGGGGTTCATGGGCAGCCAGATTTTATTCATGATAAAACGCCATATGGTCTTGTTTATGCCTTTACCCGTGTATAAACGGTAATACTCACGTAGACTTGTTAGCCAGTAAAGGGCCCATTTGCTTAAGTTCTCATCTTCGGGCTCAGAGAATGAATAGGCGATTTCCGTGTTGTTGCCTGCATCAGCCTCTCTCGCCCATAAGCTTAGGCCTAAAGGTTCTATCTTAGCCTGCCAGATTTTATCCTGAGGATTAAATTTTTGTTCCAGACTTATCTTTAGGTTTTTTTTCAAAAATGCATCTTCTACTTCGAAGCTTTTAGTCTCAAACTTTTTGGGCAGATACCAATGGGGATTAAGTCTGGCTAAATTGTGCAAATTTAGATCTTCCCAAAATCTGTTTATCCAGGGAAGATTGATTTTATGCCAGTTTATTTTTTGTTGTGTATCCATAATATTTAGACAGCGATGACCAGAGGACATGGCATTATAGGATGAAGATCCTTGTTTGTTAGTCTGGCCTTAAATCCAGGTGCCTGTTTTTTTTGATAAGCACCGATTATTGCCACGTCTGCATTAATATCTTCGGCGACTTGGGCCAGTACTTCTTCTAATTTGCCCGCTTTTCGTATATATTCAGTTGGCAGATGGTTAAACTTTTGTTTTAGCCTGTCCCATAGCTTGTCAATCTCCGAGTTTATCTCATTTTCGACATACTGGGCAAAACGATTACGCGTAGCAGAGGTATTTAGCCAATCATCACCCGTCATAAACTGCCAGTCACTGTTAATAATACTCAAAACATAGAGTTGGGCCTTACTTTTTTCTGCCCAACTTAAGGCCAGGTCTTCAGCCTTTTGTGCACCAGGCGTACCGTGTGTGGCTAAGAGAATTTTTTTAAACATAAACACCTTCGTTAATTGTATAGGGCAAGTTTGAGCTTTACTCTTAAAATTTTTGATTAGAAAGGGGGCCTAAGGCCCCCTTAGTTTGTTTAAGCTGAGCTTAAGCCAGCCACTTGGTAAAAAGTAGAACAAAAAAGACAACGATCATGACCAGAACCAAGGCGGTCAGGTCTTCGTTGCGTTCGCTGGCAAACACAGACAGCGCACGCTCTTCCATTACTTTCTGGTCGTCTGCTCCAGGAACACCACATTTGTTTTCACAGTTATTTTCGGCCATATTTTATCTCCTTTTTACTTTAAGACAACATCCTTTACAAAGAACATGACCACGATAAAGGACAGTACTGCCTTGGCGGTACCGGAAATGGCACCCATGACCAGTGGCCATCCACCAGCTTGCGCCAGGGCTTTCTTGGTAATTTGCATGCCCAGACCAATAAGACCGTAGGCAAAGAACCAAATCATGGCATCAGTAAGAACAACAATGGTCTTGGATTTTTTATGTACCTGTTTTACCGCGTGTTTAATAGCACTTTTTAGCTCTTTGGAGATTGAGATTTGTTTAGCCTTGGCCTTTGCTAAGATTGATTGCAAGGCTTCCATTCTCTTGCGGGCTTTGGCATCAAATACTTTTTTATTGTTCCTGTCTTTGTAGTCACCAGCAATTTGTCTCTGTTTGTAAAGATCTTCCAGTGCTTCCTTTTCTGCCGCAGTTAGTCCTGGAACGCCTGCTTTTACAGCTTCACCAATGACAGCCAATTCTTCTGCTGTGACCTCAGTTCTCTTATTATAGCTGAAATCCAGGTATTTACCCTTATAGTGGCTTGGAGGGCTGAATAAACCTAAAGAGGAGAGGAAGAATAAGAGCAAGAAACCAAGTACGAAGATAGGGAACTTATCAATGACAACTTCTTTAAAAGAAAGCTTGGTGCCTTCGCTTTTACCATACCAGGTGGCCAGTACCAAAACAATAATGGGCAAGAACAAAACGCGTGTAATGTTGAAAATTTCACCCACTTTCAAGGTGTGAATATCAACAGCATTAAAAGCCAAGCAAGCAGCAGCTACCTGGGCGGAGTTCAGGATACCTGTTCCGGCCCAAGCACCGAACTGGGTGGGGTTCATACCCACGATCTTACCAATGGTTGGGAAAGCAAACATACAAAGGACACCCCAACCAAGAATAGTACCTATTGTATAGGCCATCTCTGAACACTTGGCCCGGACAACAGGAGCACAGGCTACAGTTGCGGAAACACCACATACGCCCATACCCGCAGAAAGAACTCCAGTCATAGACTTAGGCTGACGGAAAATGTGTCCAAGCCAGAGAACAAAGAAAACAGTGCCCAATACAAAAAAACCGATCATCCAGACGGAAACCATACCCAGCTTGGCCAATTCAGCGAAAGAATAACGGGCACCCAAGAGGATAACACCCATCTTCAGAACGAACCGGGCTGTTTTAACGCCTGAGGCCGCAAAGTTGGGAATTCCCCAAGTGTTAGTGATAATAATACCGACCAGGATACCCAATACAACATAGTTCAGGTTGAGTACCTTGTGGATCTTGAAGCCAATAACCGGAACCAGGTTGTTACTGATAATTTTAACAACTGGCTCTGCGTACCAGCGAATAGCCATGGCCAGAATCAAGATAAAAAGTATGCCTGGAATTGTTTCCAGGACAAAGGTATCAAAATTTGTCATTGGCTTATCTTTTCTGGCCTGACGCAGTACGGCAGCAGCAACACCCAAAACACCGCCGACGATGCTTAAAATAAATTGCAGATCAGCACTTTTATGAGTGTGCAGGCTGTGCATGATCCCATCGAGAACGCCGGCTTTGACCAAAAACGCATAGCCCAGCATAATGATACTGATGATCCACAAAGGACCATTGCTGGGACGACCAACTTGACCGTTTGCCATAAAAAACCTCCCGTTATAATTTTTTTTCTTTTACATCAGCAAAACACGTGCCACGTTCTTTGTTTTTCTAATGTGTTGAAATTATTAATTTTAATTTTTTGATTCCGTGTTGAGTGTAAACTTGAGTTAGCAGGATGTATGTTCGAGGTTGCAAAATTTTGTTTTTTGTATCAGCTAGAGAGTTTGGGTTTGGGGGGAGGTTATTACGAAACTTGATTTACACGGTTGATTTTCGTTTCCCTATCTTAACTATTTTTAATAAATACCAAGTTTGAGCTTGCTTATAGGTATTGTTTACGCTCATTTTCCCGGACATTCTGTCCGGTTCCGAGGTATTTCTCCTCACTGAACAACATCGCTATAAGAAAATATAACATAAAATGACAGGGATTGAAACAAAAGCAACCAAAAAATTTGAGTTTTGAATTTTATATGGAGGAAAGATGACTTTTTTTAAGTCTAAAAAGATACAGACCAAGTTTATATGCGGATTGACCTTAATCATGTTGAGCGTTGGGTTTTTTTTAGCTGCTACTCTTTATTTTCACTTAAAAAGCTTGCTAACATCCGAGGTTCAGCAAAAGGCACATCTTGTATTTGCCCAGGTTGATGCTGTCCAAAACTATGTTCGCCGTACACTCAGACCCCTGATGTATGAACTTTTGCCTAACAAGTTTTTACTTCAGGCCATGTCTACATCTTATGTTTCCCGCCAGATTATGGAGAACATGAATTTAATTAATGAGGATTTTTATTATCGCCGAGTGGCCATTAATGCCAGGAATCCAAAATTTGAGGCCAACACCATTGAACTTGAGTTAATTAATCATTTTCGGAATAGTTCTGAAAGTGATTGGGAGGGATACAAAAAGATTAATGGAAATGAGTATTATTTAATGGCCAGACCGGTCAGGTTTGAAGAGAGCTGCATGCGCTGCCATGGTCATCCCCTGGATGCTCCAAAGGAGATATTAAATATTTATGGTTCCAAAAGAGGTTTTGGACATAAAGTCGGGGAACTTGCTGGGCTGGATGCTGTTGGAATTCCTGTTCAATCAGCTGTAACGCATATTCGTGAGGCCTCTGTTTCATACGCGTTGATGGTCTTTGCCGGTGGCATTTTTTTCTTTGCCGTAGTCAATGTCTTGTTTAATCGTCTGGTTGTACATAACTTACGAAGAATACTTGATATTTTTAAAACCTATTTTGACTATGATTACAAGCAAAAGAAACTAATAGAAAATATTGAAGTGGACGATGAAATTGATGAAATTATTTATGCTACTGAGGATTTAGCCCAGCATTTGAGAAAGGCCAGAAAAGAATTACAAAACTATGCTCAGAACCTGGAAAGGATGGTCAAGGAGCGGACCAAGGAATTGGCCCAGGAAGCTGAGGAAAGAAGGTTAGATGTAAATTTATTTGTCGAGCTTTTGTCGAGGTTGAATGTAAGCTTGAGTAGGGCGGATTTACTTTCTGCTTCCATGGAACTTATAGGCAAGCGTTTCCAGGTGGACCAGGTAACCTATATTTGTTCAATCGCCAGCCATTTTTTCTATTCCTGGCCAGAAAAGGATAAGCCTCCCAGGCTACCCAAGAATTGGGAAATGCTGGTGGCTCAGAACCAGCCTGTGTTCGCTGAGGATCATTGTTATATCCCTGTTCTATCCGGTGAGGCAGCCTGGGGGCTTTTGTGTCTTTTTTGGAACCAACCGGTGCGGATTTCAAGACAGATGCAGTCAGTACTCCTGGCCCTGGGTCAGCAATTGGCTATTGCTATTGAGAACCTCCAGGCACTTGATGAACTGCTTAAACAAAAAACCATGCTGCAATCAATTTTTGAAGGGATTTCTGATCCTCTGTTGCTCCTTGATGGTAACGGTTCGATAATAATGAAAAATTCTGCGGCAGATAAAGTCGTTCACCTTTTTGAAGTCTCTCATAAGAAGCCATCGTTGAAAACTATTGTTCTTGAACAGGCTGCTTTACTTAAAGAACAAGGGAGGGACCATGATCTTCCCTTAAGTAAAGAGTTAACAGTTGATTCTAGAATTTTTGTATTTAATTTTTATCCTTTAAAAGGTGCTGATAGAATTGTGCTGTATGTGCGCGATGTTACCAAGGAAAAAAATATGCTCGTTAAGATGCAGCAATCAGAAAAGATGATTGCCGTGGGTAGACTAGCTGCAGGATTGGCCCATGAGATTAATAACCCTCTGGGAGTAATTTTATGCTATGCTCAAATATTGAGAGGCAGCCTTGAAGATGAGCAGCAGATTAAAGATCTGAGCGTGATTATTAAACATACTAAAATGGCCCAGAAAGTTTTACAGGATTTACTTAACTTTGCCAGGCCCAAACAAGCGAAAAATACCGAGATTGACCTGGAAGAAGTGATTTCAGGGTTAATATCTGTGTTTAAAGTGCAGGCTGATATGCGCAAGGTGGAGTTCACCGCGCATATAGTTAAACCTTTACCTTTAATTGTCGCTGATAGAACAGCCCTCGAACAGGTTTTAACCAATTTGTTTTTAAACAGTTTGGATGCTGTTCCGTCAGGCACCGGGCGAATTGAGCTCAGGGTTGATATTGATAAAGAAAGTAATCGCATTGTGCTCAGTGTAAGGGATAACGGGCCAGGCATTGAGCTAGAGGAAAAGGCAAAGATCTTTGATCCCTTTTATACGACAAAAGAGCCAGGCAAGGGAACAGGACTTGGACTGGCTGTTGTTTATACCCTGGTTGAGGAAATGGGTGGAGAAATCAGGGTTAGAAATGACAATGGAGCTGTTTTTGAAGTGCTGTTTAATTGTGTTTGTTAAGTTTATTGGATAGGGACAAGTGGCTAAGTCGTCCTTGGGTCAACTTTAACCGATCGCGGAATAATTAATCTTGGAGCGTCATGGAAAAAAAGTTTGGTGTTTTAATCGTTGATGATCAAGAAGATTTTGCACACGGTCTGTGTAGGTTGATTGGAAGCCAGTACCCTGATCTGGTTTGTTTTGCTGTAAGATCAGGAGATGAGGCATTGGATATTCTGGAGAGAGAGTCTATTGCCCTGATGATAACAGACCTACGCATGCCGGAAATGGATGGATTACAGCTTCTGGACAGAACTCTGGAGATTGAACCGACTGTCAGTGTGGTCTTACTCACAGGATACGGCAGCGTGGAGACTGCTGTACAGGCTTTGAAGGCAGGTGCTTATGATTTTTTGACCAAACCCATTGATCAAGATCTGCTGTTTCGGGTTGTGGAAAAGGGGGTGGAGCGTAGCAGGCTGCTCAGGGAGAATTTTCGTCTGAAATCTCTGGCTGGAGAATGTGAACTGGACCAGGTCATAATAGGTCAGAGTAAAAGTGTTCAGAGGTTAAAGGAAACAATCTGTGCTGTAGCAGGATCTGACTATACAGTACTTATTCTGGGTGAATCCGGTGTAGGTAAGGAATTAGTGGCCAAAATGGTACATAAATTGAGTCCACGGGCCAATAAGCCACTTGTTAGTGTCAACTGTCCTGCTATCCCTAGTGAACTCTTGGAAAGTGAGCTCTTTGGTCATGTTAAAGGTGCATTTACCGGCGCAAACAGAAACAGGAAAGGGCTGTTTCTGGCAGCCAATGGGGGAAGTATCCTTCTTGATGAAATTGGGGATATTTCACCACAAATCCAGACCAAATTATTGCGGGTCTTGCAGGATCAGGAAATCAGGCCAGTAGGTTCGTCTACAGCCCACAAGGTGAATGTACGTATTCTGGCCTCTACCAATCAGGATTTGGAAAGCAAGATAAAAGATAATAGTTTTCGCGAGGACTTGTATTATCGTTTGAATGTATTGACTATTGAGGTACCTCCTTTGCGAGAGAGAAAAGAAGACATTCCTCTTCTGGCCCAGCACTTTGTTTTAAAAACATGCCAGGAGTTAAATATTCCGCCCAAAGAGATCAGTCCGGAAGTTATGGCCTGGCTCAGTATCCAGGAATGGCCCGGGAATATTCGCGAACTGATCAACTTTGTCAGACGTCTGGTTGTCTTTTCAAGCAGGGATACCATTGATATGCCGGTTTTGTCCCTGGTAACTAAAGGAAACGGGGAAAAATCCATAGAATTGAAACCCTATAAACAGGCCAAGGCCGAGGTTATAGATAATTTTACGCGCAATTATGTCACAGTGCTCATGCGCAAGACAAAAGGCAATATCTCTGAGGCAGCAAGAATGAGTGGATTGGAAAGGGTTTCCTTACAAAAAATTTTAAAGAGACTAAATATTAATGCCCAGGAGTTTAAACAGTGATTTTCTTGCTGATCTCCTTGGTTGGGTTTGGGTTACTAGAGGCTAAGAAAGCCTTCTGTTTTGGGGGAAATCATGATTAGTAAAGTTGATTCTGAAGTGCAGACAAGGAGTGTCTTGTAATGGTTGAAGAAAGCAGGGTATTGCTTTTGGCTGAACTTTTAGTCCGTAAAAAGTGGACTCTGTCCACGGCTGAATCTTGTACAGGTGGACTCTTGGGTCACACCCTGACCAATATCCCTGGTAGCTCAAACTGGTATGTCGGCGGGGTTATTACTTATGCCAATGAAATGAAGATTTCTCTTTTAAATGTAGAAGCCGAGGTTATTGAAAAATATGGCGCTGTAAGTGAAGCCTGTGTGCTCCAGATGGTGCGTGGAGTATGCAACCTAGCCAACTCTCAGGTAGGGGTAGCCATTTCAGGCATTGCCGGGCCAGGCGGAGGAACAGAAGATAAACCAGTAGGTACAGTGTTTATGGCCTGGCAGGTAGGAAATAGACATTGGGCGAAAAGGTTTAACTTTTCCGGAGACAGGCAGGAGGTTAAGTTACAAAGTGTGCAACAGGCCATTGAAGGGTTGGTAAGTGGGTTGATGTGTAAGTAAGTGAGAGAGGGGAAAATGCGTTTGTTTATTGGTATTTCGGTACCCGAAGCATATCAACAAAAGCTGCAGGAAGTTCAGGACAAGTGGAAAAACCGTTTTAAATCCAGACTATCCTGGACCAAGAAAGGCAATTGGCATTTGACGTTGAAGTTTTTAGGAGAGGTAGAAGAGGCAGACCTGCAGGGGATAAAGAATGCCCTTGATAAGATTCATCTTCGTTCGGCCTGGTTAAAGGGTGGGCAAGCAGGATATTTTGCCAGTAGAAATGGAATTCGAGTGCTTTGGCTGGGGCTTTCAGGTGAAGTAGGTGTGCTTGAAGACTGGGCCAGAGAAATTGAAGAAGAGTTTTATGCTCTAGGTTTTAGTAAAGAGAACAGGCCGTTTCATCCTCATTTGACCATCGCCCGCGTGAAAAGGTTTTCGGATCATGATCCCTGGACCGAGTTTAGGGAATATGTTTCCGGACTTGAGTGGCCTGACTTCAAGGTACAGAGGATAAATTTGTGGCAGAGCAAGTTAACTCCCAATGGGCCTGTGTATAAACTGGTCTATTCGATTAAAGGTTAAGCCCGTGCCCCAGATTCTAGCCTCTTAACCTTTAAATTAAATATAGTCACCACGGTTGAACTTGATTTCTTCCGTGGTCGTCATAATTTCCAGCTCTTCTAGAATAGATCTAAGTTCAGGTTTTTGGGAAGTTAGATTGATATTTTCTTTTAACTCATTAATTTGCCCGGATATTTCCTGTAAAGTGGCATAGAGCCCGCGTAGGTCAGCCTGGGGGTTCTCCAACCCGGCGGCATAATTTTCCCATTTGCTTAAAAGTTGATCAACCTGTTCCATAAGACTAGTTTCCACGGGTTGATGGTTTAACAGGGCTGGCGAGAGTATGGGGTTTATTGATGGAGCTGAGATACCCGTCGAGCCAGAGACCCCACTGGAAGATACAGGTTTGGCACTTAATTCCTGGTTTAAGATTTTTGAGAAATCGTCCGCGGTCTTACTTTTTTGAGTTTTATTTTGTTCACTAATTAGTTTAGCAACTTGTTCCGGATTTATTTTCATGGCTATCCCCTTTGGAAAATTTTTCCCTTTTGGGTTGGTTAAAATCGATAAAGCAATAATTTTGCCAAGTGTACTTTTTTAGCAGGTCTGAGTCAAATTAAGCTTTAACAAATATCTAAGGGTTAAAGCTAAGCCGACTTTATAGGTTCTAATCATGAATTGCGTCTGCAAGGAATCCATAAAATGGATAACGTAATCCATACTACTCAATAAAACATAAAACAACAAACTCAAAAAACTCATAAAAGGGACTCAATGAACCTGATAAAGGATGCCATAAACACAGCCATAGATATTATTCGGCAGGGTGGGATAATTGTTTATCCTACCGAGACTTTTTTGGGCCTGGGAGGAAATGGCCTTGAGCTGAGCGTGGTACAACGAATCCAGGCGCTCAAGAAACGGCCGGCGCATAAGCCCCTACCTTTGATCATAGGCGGCCTGGGACAATTGGAGGAAATATGTTATTTGACCCCGTTTAGTTTGGAGCTGGCCAGAGATTTTTGGCCGGGCCCATTGTCCATTCTATTTCGGGCCAAAGAAATAATCCCTTTTGGAGTCAAAGATGCCGCCGGAATGGTCTCAGTTCGTTTGACCCCTCATCCGGTGGCCAGGCAACTTTGCACTTTTTCCGGATATCCTCTTATTGCTACTAGTGCCAACTTAAGCGGAAAACCACCCTGTACCTTGTGTAGTGATTTGGATCCTGAAGTCCTCGAAAAAGTCGACTTCGTTTTGGATGTGCCTCCGGAGCCAACCGGTGAACTACCGTCCACTCTGGTTCGCATGTTGGGAGGAAAAGAAATCGAAATCTTGCGACATGGTGTTATAAGCGAAGGAGAGTTGAGTCAAAAAGGGTATAAAGTAGTGCGTAAGGCATAAGCGGCTGTGGCCGAACCTTTTTATCAACTTAATTTCCATGGTTTATTCCAGTCTTGGTTCCTTTCATGCTGGTACAAAGCCTTGGACCCTTCTAGCACTTGCTTGCGGACAGAGCGTAATGGGATATTTTGAGTAAGCGAATAGTCTTTTAATTATACCTAAGTTGAGCGATTTTCACTCAATGGGTAGAGATTGCCACGGACAGCTTCGCTGCCCTCGCAATGACAATCTCGCCCCTGTCATTGCGAGTGGAACAAAGTGTAGCGAAGCAATCTCAAAGTTTGAACTGCAAAATAATCGCTCAATTTAAACTATAGATAGTTATCGTAGGGCTCGCAAGATATTTATCTTTGTCGCCCCGATGCTCTGTTTTTCCGCAAGCTTCGTTGAGATTGGGTTACCCAAGTCGTTTGTAATGCATTTCAGAAACCAGGACTTTCAATCAGCGCTAACAGGGTTTGGCCACGGGCTCATAGGGTGCATCATGGGGGTTCAAAAAATTTAACCGTTTCTTTGGTAGTGATTGTGAGGTTACCGCTTGAGTTTATTAACAAATCTACTTTAATCTACATTTAAGATTAAATTTTTGGTTTAAATTTTTGAACCAGTGTTGGGGCCGGATTGATTTGGTAACTTATTGAAAAATAAAGAAAAGAATAAGTTTTGTGTGTTGGCCCTGTTTTTGCTTGTAGATTGATATCTTCCTCCTTTTACCAAAGCCGGCTTTCTCTTTCTTTTTTTGGATATGGGAAAGCCGGCTTTATATTTGTGTATTTATGTTTTCTGGAAAGGTGCAGCAGCTAATCTTTCCAAGTTTTCAACATCCCTCTCTCCCAATTTTCCTAGTATCTTCCTTGCTGTTGCTAGAACGCTCCGGACTTTTATTTCCGCCATGCATTCAGGTGCGGGGCAAGATATCTTGCCTAAATCTGAGCAGGGGGCACATCCTTTAGGGCTGGTTAAGATGTGCATGCCTTGCGGTGCCCACTGTTTGGGCGAGGTAGGGCCGAATAGGGATATGCCCGGAATGCCCATGTACCCGGCTAGATGCAAGGGGCCGGAGTCATTGCCAATAACCATTTTGGCCCGGGCCAAAATGTCGAGCAATTGGTTGAAGTCTTGTGGGGTGACAACAGGAAAATCATTGATTGTCAATTTTCTTTCAACTTCCACAGGTCCGAGCACAAACCGTATGTTTTCTTTATCTTTTTGCAGGTTTTTTGCTAACATAAAAAAGCTATGCAGAGGCCAGTTTTTAGCAGGATGCCCTGAGCCGGGAAAAATAATAATGCTCTCTGGTTTTAGCGTGGGTAAATACAGATTTTGCCAGGCAAAAAGCCAGTTGTCATCCCAGATAAGTCCTAATGATTTTAATTTCCGGGCATAAACTTCGCGGACATGATTTTTACGGTTTAAGTCAATGCCTGTTAAAAAAATAAGGTTGGGATGAATTATTTTTATGATTCTTTGTTTTAGGCCAAACCAGAAAATCAGAGTATCTTTAAAGGTATCTGGCCACGAGGGGGCCGAGTAAAGACTTTGGACTGCTTTCCTGGTCATAGGGTCAGCCCTATTTATGCCCATCTTTTCTATCCAGGGGAGGTAAATCTCCCGGCCCGCCCAAAAGACTTTTGTTCGGCTAAAGTTTTGCTTTATATTCCAGATAGTTGGCCAGGCCAGTAAAAAATCACCTAAAGCCCCATTGTGGACAATAATTATCTTGCAAGCTTGGTTTATTTCATTTAAAAACATAATTTAATCTAAGAGTGTTAAACAGTTAACGGCCATGAAAAGGCCGGGACTTTTTTGTCGACCTCACACTTGAAAAGGTTTCTGAAAATAGTTTAAGCGCTTTTGTCCGTTTTTAATTTTCGACCATTTTAACAAAATATGTCTTACTCTATATCCTGTCCTAAATGTGGACAATCTATTCTTCATTATCGCAATCCGATTCCTACTGTTGATATTATTATTTTTTCTCCCCCCAAGCAGGTTGTCCTGATTGAGCGCAGGAACCCACCCCTTGGGTGGGCCTTACCAGGTGGATTTGTCGATTATGGAGAGTCTGTGGAGCAAGCTGCTCTGCGCGAGGCAAAGGAAGAGACCAACCTGGATGTAGTTTTAACAGGCCTTCTAGGTGTTTACTCTCATCCTCAGCGTGATCCCCGTTTTCATACCTTAAGTATTGTCTTTATGGCCAGTGCACAGGACTTAACTAGACTGAAAGCCAGTGATGATGCAAGACTAGCCAGATTGTTTTCCCTGGACGCGTTGCCTGAACTTGCTTTTGACCACGGTCAGATACTCAGGGATTTTGTAGCCTATCTTGAACGGTTCAAGGCTTAAATAGGAGAGCGATGTTTATTTGTCTTGACCTAGGGGGAACGCACGTACGCGGGACCTGGCTGGATGAACAGGGAAAACACGGTCCTGTCCTGGTTCTGCCCAGAAAGAAAACTCTAGAAGGAACAAAAGAGGCCTTAAGCGAACTTATTATAAGGCTTAAAGGTGACTGCCCGAGTCAGGTGCAAAAGATTGGCCTGGCCAGTGCTGGACCTTTTGACCGGCAAGGAAAAGTGTACCTCTCTCCCACCAATATGCCAGAACTTTCCGGTTTCAAAGTGGGCTCTTTTATTCAAGAACGGTTTGCTCTGGATGTTATTTTGGAAAACGATGCCCAGGCAGCAGCCCTGGGTGAGGTCTGGCAGGGGGGACTCAAGGGAGAAAACCATGCCATTGTACTTACTTTGGGTACAGGAGTTGGGTCGGGGGTGATTTTTAATGCTCGGATCTGGCGGGGTGCTCATGATACTGGACCAGAGCTAGGACATATTTATCTGGGACCGGGCCTGGGGGAAAAGTGTGGTTGTGGTCAGGTCGGTTGCGCTGAGACTTGGTTAAATAAAAAGGCCTTATTGGATTTGTTTGCGAAACATGAGCTAGCCTTGAATGACCCGAAAGAAATCTGGCCGTATTTAAAAAATGGGCATGCTGGAGGCATTAAAGCCTTGAGAGAATATGGTCACAGGCTAGGACTTTTTTTAACTCAGTTAATGATAATTTTTGACATCAAAGCTATTGGCCTTGCCGGAGGCATAAGTAGCCTTAGTAGGTATTTTTTGACAGGGACTTGGATAACAATAAAACAACGTTTGCAAAAAAGACCCTGGCTGTGGCCGGAAAAGATCGTCGCCAGTCCTGACCCCCAAATGAGCGCTCTATGGGGCATGGCCAGTTTGATGAGGGGGGATTATGAGGCTGAATAGTTAAGGGATAGTGATGATGGCAGGGGCTAGCGAGACGGGCGAGATACCTTAAAACCTAACCCTTAAAACTTAAAGTTTGTCAAAATGCTTCAACAACCTGAAATTTGTTTTTTAGCTTCTGAGGTTTATCCCTTTTCTAAAACAGGAGGGCTGGGTGATGTCATGGGTATTTTGCCCCTGACCCTGTCAAAGATGGGGGTTAAGGTTTGCATTATCACCCCTCTATATGGCCGAATATGTACGGCCAGTTATAAGCTGCGCCTGATGTATGAAAATATCCCTGTTGACTATCCCTGGCCGGGAGTTAAGGCTGATGTTTATAAAGCAGACTATCAGGGCATACCTGTTTATTTTATTGAAAGGGGAGAATATTTTGATCGGCGTCATTATTATTGCACTTATAAAGGAGATTATTTTGACAATTGCGAGCGGTTTATCTTTTTGTGTCGTGCTAGCTTGTCTTTGATTAAAAAATTTGACCGGGCGCCCATAATTCTCCACGCCCATGATTGGCATACTGCCTTGGCTGTGGCTTATATTTATTTCTGGCGACGAAACGATCCTTTCTGGTCCAAGACCTCTACAGTTTTTACAATCCATAACCTGGCCTTTCATGGCCGATTTTCTTCCAGGCTGTTCTGGGATTGTGGATTGCCTTATGAGGCTTGGAACATGGATGGGGTGGAGTTTTACAACAGCTTTAATTTTCTCAAGGCAGGCATTGCCTACGCAGACCAGATTACCACTGTTAGCCCAACTTATGCTCAAGAAATCCTGACTCCGGAGTTTGGTTGCGGACTGGAGGGGTTGCTTCAAAAAAGACGCAATTTTTTATCGGGTATATTAAACGGTGCAGACTATAGTGTCTGGAGTCCAGAAAATGATGCCTTCTTGGATGCCAAATATTCTTGGCAGGACCTGGAAGGGAAAAAGCAGTGTAAAATTAAATTGTTCCGATCTCTGGGCTTAAGAGATGAAATGTTGGATCGGCCTTTGCTCGGATTTATTGGTCGCCTCAGGCGGCAAAAAGGCATTGATTTATTGCTGGAGATAATACCTGACCTTGTACAGCGTAATGTAAGTGTGGTAGTTTTAGGTCAAGGCAATTCTTTTTTTGAAGTCAAGTTAATGGAAATGGTCGAGAAGTATCCCGGGTATGTAAGTGCAATTGTTGGCTATACAGAAGAGATGGCCCATAAAGTTTTAGCTGGTTCGGATATTTTTCTCATGCCATCCAGGTATGAACCGTGCGGACTGACTCAGATGTATAGTCTGCGCTATGGTACTCCCCCGGTTGCAACGGCTGTAGGAGGGCTTAAAGATACCATTATTCCCTATCCGCAAGAAGGGGCAACCGGGTTTATGTTTGATGAGCCACGGGCCGATGCTTTTTTGCACGGCATTGATCAGGCTTTGGATGTGTTTAAAAATAAAACAATCTGGCAGCAGATTCAGATCAGGGCCATGGAGGCTGACTATTCTTGGGATATGTCCGCAAAGATATATTTAGAGATATATAAGAGGTTAGGGCTGGAAGCGTGAATTTTAAACAAGAGCAAGGGCCGAACCTACAGGGAAAAAGATAAACCGGGCCGATTTTGAATCGGTCCAATTGCTTCTAGGAGGATAGACAATGAAGATGCAAGAAGTTCGTGAACTGGGTAGAAAATTGGGATTAAAATTCCCTGTAGGCACAACCAAGGTCCAGGCCATTAGACTGCTTCAAAAGGCAGAGGGCAATTTTGATTGCTTTGGCCGGGCTGAAAATGGTTTTTGTAACCAAAAAGAATGTTTATTTTATGTTGAATGCTTAAGAGTTTCAAAGAAATAGGCAATAGACTGTAGCCTGTAACGAGTAAGCGAAATGGGTAGGGTGTTGAATCGGAACACGGATCAGGAGCCCCAATTTATAGTCTACACCATGGGGGATCCCAACGGGCTGGGACCGGAGCTTATATGTAGCCTGGAACTGGAAAAGATTTGTTCTGAAAAGAAGATGTTAATAATCGGGTTGGAGGAAGCTTTAGACTATCATTGTCGGCATTTGAAAAAGGACAAGTTCTGGAGCAGGATAGATGATATAGCAAAGCTTAACAAGCTTGGCCCAGGTATTTATCTCATGGAACCTGAAGGACTGGAAAAAGTGGCTTTGAAGCCTGGCCATGCCCATGTTCATGGGGGGCTTAGTGCAGGCAGGTCTCTGGATTTGGCCTGCACTTTGTTGAAAGTGGGCATGGCCGGAGCCTTGGTCACCGGCCCTTTGAATAAAGCCATGCTCCAGGAGGCAGGATTTGATTTTGCCGGACATACGGAATTTTTGGGTGAACGGTTTGGAGTGGGTAAGGACAAAGTATGTATGCACCTCTGGGGTGAAAAGCTAAGGGTTAGTCTGGCCACCACACATCCTCCTCTACGCCAAGTGCCGGAATTGATTAGTATTGAACGCGTTGTGCGCTGCTTGAAGCTTACTTTTGAATTAATGAAAAAAATGGATCTGGCGAGCCTGCCGATTGGGGTGTGTGGATTAAATCCTCATGCTGGTGAGATGGGAAAAATCGGGCGCGAGGAAATCGAGATCATCGGGCCGGCCGTAGAAGAAGCCAAATCTTTGGGGGTAAATGCTGAGGGGCCATATCCTGCAGATACCCTTTTTTATCAAGCTGCCCAGGGCAAATTTTCTTCTGTATTAGCCATGTATCATGATCAGGGCTTGGGCCCTTTAAAACTTTTGCATTTTGGTCAGGCTGTAAACATTACTTTGGGATTACCTATTGTGCGTACATCCGTAGACCACGGTACAGGATATGATTTGGTGGGTACGGGTAAAGCAGATCCTGGAAGCTTAAAACAGGCGATTTTTATGGCTGAGCAACTGGCAGGCTAATGACTTGTTGGCATGAATTAGCGAAGAGCGCTTGTATTGAATAAATGTGTATAAAAATTCTTGACTTAAGACCAATGGTTATACGAAGTTAAATTTATCAAAATCAACTGGAGGGTAATATGGCCGAACAAGAACTTGTCCTGACTATTGATGGAGATATTGTTTCTACTAGTTCGGAGGAATTAAAGGAAAAATTACATAAGGCCGTTGGTGAGGATCCCAAAATACTAGTTTTAGATTTTAAAAATGTAGAATATGTAGATTCTATTGGTATTGGCATAATTATTGCTACACATAATAGCTTGAGAAATAAAGGTGCCAAACTGAAGCTTATCAATGTTAATAATGATATTTTAAATCTTTTTAAGACAATGCGTCTTGATAAGCATATTGATATGGAAGAAGCGTGAAAAAAATAAATGTTTGCCGCAAATTGAGCTTTAATTGAAAAGTTTAGATAGTTTGTTTGATAATCGTTTCTTTTTGCGACGCTATTTATTTTGTATGCTAAATGTTCGATTGTTTTAATATATTGTGTTGTAGATATGTTTGCCACAATTATAACATCCTTAGTTAGCCTGCATCCTTAAAGAGGTGAATTATGAGTATGATGGATGATGAAACCTTGCAAATGTATGTCGAGGAATCCAGAGAACATCTTGAAAACATTGAGAATGATCTTTTAGCTATTGAAGAAGCAGGTGAAAATATAGATGAAGAACTGGTAAATAAGGTTTTTCGAGCTGCTCACTCCATAAAGGGCGGTGCTGGTTTTCTGGGTTTAAGCAATATCAAGGAATTGGCTCATAAGATAGAGAATATCCTGGATATGATCCGGAACCGAGAAATTGTGCCTAACCCTGAGGTAATCAATATAGTCCTTTTGGCTTTTGATCGCTTGCGGGAACTGATTGAAAATATTTCTGAAAGCAATGAGTTGGATATTTCCGAACATATAGATGCTCTGACCAGAATTACTTCGGCTTCTTTACCTCAGGATGAGAAACAAAGTGTAGTCAATGAGGTAGTAATTAAAGACCGGAATGAGCGAATCATTTTTGTTCTAAAAGAATTTGATCTTATGCAGGCTCAGAAAAGGGGCAAATTTATTTATTTGATTGAATTTGATCTCATCCATGATGTCCATAGAAAAGATAAAAGACCCATGGATGTGGTCAAGGATATGCAGGCTACAGGAGATATTCTGGAAATTAAAGTCGATATTGATGCAGTAGGCACTTTGGAAGATGGCGGATTTTCCAATAAGCTTCCTATGTATGTCTTGTATGCCACAATTATCGAGCCGGATATTATTACCACTTTATTTGATCTCCCTGATGAGCAAATTAAAAATATTCAGACTGAAGATATTTGGGTTGAGTCACCTAAAGATACGCTAGAAGAGTCAATTCAGGAACAAGAAACAGTTTTGGAAAAAGTTTCTGTGACAGAGCCTGAAATTGTTCCTCATCCACCTGAAGAAATTGAACAAATACTGGAGCAAGTTCAGGTTGAGCCTTCCAAAATGCAGCAGGAACAGGAAGAGGTGGAGCCTAAATCTGTTTCGAAACCCT
Source organism: Desulfovulcanus ferrireducens (assembly GCF_018704065.1). Lineage (NCBI taxonomy): Bacteria > Pseudomonadati > Thermodesulfobacteriota > Desulfovibrionia > Desulfovibrionales > Desulfonauticaceae > Desulfovulcanus > Desulfovulcanus ferrireducens. The sequence continues at coordinate 201,375 of NZ_JAGUQP010000001.1, forward strand.
TATCACCGGGAAAAGCAAAACCCGTCTCTACCTCGGCTAAAGCAGTGCACGCCGAGACATTACGCGTCCATGTCAGCCTTTTAGAGAATTTGATGAATTTGGCGGGAGAGCTGGTTTTAAGTCGCAATCAGCTTTTGCAAGCTATATCCACAGATGACAAGCATGCCATTGCTATGGCCGGACAGCGTGTTGATCTGGTCACTTCAGAATTGCAAGAAGCCATTATGCTCACCAGAATGCAGCCTGTGGGCAATATTTTTAACAAATTTCCTCGTGTAGTCAGGGATCTTGCTCGTGAACTAGGAAAGGATATTGAGTTGAAACTGGAAGGTAAGGAGGTCGAGCTGGACAAAACAATTATAGAAGGTTTGTCAGATCCTTTAACACATTTGGTGCGTAATTCAGCTGATCACGGAATTGAGCCTCCGGAAGAGCGGATAGCCAAGGGCAAGAGCCCGCGAGGAACAATTATTCTTAAAGCCTTTCATGCCGCTGGCCAAGTAAATATTGAAATCATTGATGATGGTCGAGGAATGGATGCGGAAAAGATAGCCCGCAAAGCAATTGAAAAAGGTCTGGTCTCAGAAGAGCAGGTCAGCAACATGTCAGAAAAGGACAAGTTAAATTTGATTTTTCTTCCCGGCCTATCCACTGCAGAAAAGGTTTCTGATGTTTCTGGCCGTGGGGTAGGCATGGATGTAGTCAAAAGTAATTTGGATAAACTGGGTGGGCAGGTAGAAATCGAGACCCAAAAGGATAAGGGGACTTCTATCCGCATAAAATTACCACTTACATTAGCAATTATTCCAAGTCTGCTTATTTCCATGGGCCAGGAGAGGTTTGCTATCCCTCAGGTTAATGTTGACGAACTGATACAAGTTCCAGCCCATCAGGTTTCTGAGCGAATTGAAAGAGTCGGAGACGCAGAAGTGTTGATTTTACGGGGCGAGTTGATTCCTTTGATGAGCCTGGCCAATGTCTTGGGCTCCGGTAGAAGCTCAGATGAATTGAACTCTGCTCAGGATCAAAGTAGCCCTAGTGAATCGGAATTAGTTGAGGGTAGCCAGTCGTTAGTAAAAAAGACAAACGGGGATGTTAATATTGTCGTTGTCCAGGCAGGCTCATTTAAATATGGTCTGGTTGTGGATGAATTGCATGATTCAGTGGAGATAGTGGTTAAGCCGCTGGGCAGGCACCTGAAAAATTGTGAGGGGTATGCCGGGGCCACTATTATGGGTGATGGTCGGGTGGCCCTGATTTTGGATGTGGTTGGCTTAGCCAGGCTTGGAGAGCTGTCTTCTGTAGCTGGCACTGATAAGGCTAAGAAATTGGCTTTAGAAGCGGAAAGGCGGGCTGCCGAAGAAATTCATTCTCTGTTTTTATTCAATAATGGTCCGCATGAGCATTGCGCGGTGCCTCTTGCGTTGGTTGCCAGAGTGGAAATGATTAAGGCTGAAGATATTGAGATTGTTGGCGGTAAAAAAGTTATTCAATATCGTGGAGGAAGTTTGCCTGTTTTTGCCTTAGAAGAAGTGGCCGATGTTAATCACCTGGAATTGGAAGGAGAACTGGTGGTTATTGTTTTTGTTGTGGGCGGACATGAAGTTGGTCTTCTGGCTTCACCACCTGTGGATGCTGTTGAGGTTAAACTTAATATCGATCCTTTTACTTTAAAGCAGACTGGAATTTCCGGTTCAGCCATAATTAATGGTCATACTACCCTCATAGTGGATATTTTTGAGTTTGTGGAGACTTTGAATCCGGGGTGGTTTGAAGAAAGGGAAACTGTTACGGCCCTCCAGGAAGGAGCAAATAAGGTCTTGCTGGTTGAGGACTCGGATTTTTTCCGTTCTCAGGTCAAAAAATTTATTAAGGATGAAGGATATGAAGTGGTTACCGCTGAAGATGGAAGTGTTGCCTGGGAGTATTTAAATGAACATCCCAATGAGATCCAGGTAGTGGTCACTGATTTGGAGATGCCAAATATGGATGGTTTTGAATTAACCAAACTAATTAAAAATGATGAGCGTTTTGCTCACTTGCCAGTTATTGCTTTGACATCCTTGGCCGGAGAAGAAGATGTGGCCAAGGGTAAACAGATCGGCATTGATGACTATCAGATCAAGTTGGATAAAGAAAGGTTGTTACAAAGTATTTTTAACTTTTTAAATAAAAAAGCAGCATGATAGTGAAGGAAGTCGAGACGGGTGAGTACCTCTGCTTTTGGCGGGGATTAATAAGACGGAAGACGGTAAACCAGGGAAAAGAGCTAAAATTATAAAAAATAATGCCAGGTTCTTGTGTTCGTCTTAAAGTGAAAGATTTTGATGGGGTCGTATTATGGATAATGCCGAGAAAATTGCAGCTAAAGCGGGAAATTTTCAATTGTCTTGTTTTTATATTGGCGAGGCCCTGTGCGGTATAGATATTGATCAAGTTCAGGAGATCAATAAGCAGATATCGTTTACTGAGGTTCCCCATGCTCCTGAGTATGTATTAGGAATTATGAATTTGCGTGGGCGGATTGTGACTATCATAGATTTGGCCAAAAAATTGGGTCTGGGGCTCTCAAATCTTACAGAGGAAAGCAGAATTATCATTGTCAGTTCCAAAGAAGAACATATCGGTTTGTTGGTCGATAAAATCACAGATGTGATTATGGCTGATTGGAAGCAGGTGGCTCCACCACCATCTAATATTAAAGGCGTGCAGGGCAAATATTTTCAGGGTGTGCTCAATGTGAAAAATAAATTGGTGGCAATCTTGGATGTAGAAGAAGTCCTAGCAGTGGAGAGAGGTTGATTTTTTAGTAAACGTTAGATCGATGATTTATAATAGAACTCCTTTAATTCTTATTGTAGATGATTCTGCTTTAAACAGGCAGGTGCTGACTCTTTTACTAAAAAAAGCCGGCTATTTGACCGTAGAGGCTGGTAGTGGGGAGGAGTGTCGTAAGCTAGCTCGTGAACATAAACCAGACCTGGTTCTTCTGGATATCATGATGCCTAAGGAGGATGGATTCACCACGTGTATTAAACTAAAAAGTGACCCTCAAACAAGAGAAATCCCTATAATTTTTATTTCTGCTTTGGATGACACTGAAAATATTGTCAAAGGTTTGGAAGTGGGTGGAGTCGATTACATTGTCAAACCCTTTTCTCAGCCCGAAGTCCTAGCCAGAGTAAAGGTACATTTAAGCTTAAAATTTGCACAAGAAAAATTAATTGAAAGCCAGGCTCAAAAATTAGCCGATATCAAACAGGTTCAAAAGTCATTTTTAGTCCTTCCCGAAGAATTGCCAGAGGCAAAATTTTATTACCTATACAAACCAGTGTTAGAGCTCGGGGGCGATTTTTTAGATGTCATTCCTGTTGGTGAAAACTCTTTTGCTTACATAGTAGCCGACATAAGCGGACATGATTTGGGCACGGCTTATCTTATTTCAGCCTTAAAGGCCCTTTTTAACCAAAATATTAATGCCTTTACGCCCATGGAAGATAGTTTGAGGATGATTAATGCGGTTCTGCGACGGATATTTAAGGAAGGCCAATACCTGACAGCCAATGTTGCCCTTATTGAGCGAAATAAGCTTAAGCTTTCTATTTTCAATACCGGTCATCTTCCGGCTATTTTGTCTAAAAAGAATGGAGAAATTTTGGAAATCAATGGTGAGGGCGATATTTTAGGTGGATTTGAACATTTTCAGGTTCAAGAAGAAGTTATAGTTGTTGAAAAAGGTGATAGGGTTTTCTTGTTTACAGATGGGCTTATCGAAAAATTTAGAGGTCCCGGACGGCAAAGAAAAGAAGGGCTTAATTTGCTTAAAAGAAATATTGCCAAATTCAATAAATTTGACCTGGATGAAGTTGTGCGCAGGGTTGTTAATTCTCTCTGTTCCGGTCAAAATAAGAGTGAAGACGATGTAATACTTTTAGCTACAGAAGTCTGAAAATAAGCTAAAATTCATGAAAATTAGTTTTTCGCTGATGGATAAGCTTACTTATTTGTTTTGTTATAGATAACTGGTTTAAGCATTTCAGAGTTTCAAGTTTTTCTTCTTTATCTATTTTTTTCAGAATTTTTTCAAAAAGCAATTTTTTTAGCACATACTTAGGTTTGCTGTGTTTAAAATCAAGCACTCTTCCTCTTTAATTCAGATTGAATTTCCTGCAGTGTTTAAGAATGTGGATATTGTGCTTCAAATTGTTCAGAATTTTTTAAAAGAACGTAAAAAAAACATAAAGTTATTTAATTTGACTTTGGCCTTACGCGAAGCCTTAAACAATGCAATAGCTCACGGAGCTCGTAGAAACCCTGAGTTGTATATAAAGTGTATAGTTGAATTAAAAGATAATAAAGTTTTTTTTAGCGTTGAAGATCCTGGTAATGGGTTTGATTGGAAACATTTGGAAACAGATATGAGGCCAAGTGTCAATTCAGAACATGGTTGGGGTATTTTTCTTTTGAAACAGTGTAGTGATGGCTTGAGATTCTATGGTTCGGGAAATAAAGTAACTTTTTGGTTTAATGTGGATAATAGTTAGTTTTGTATTTTAATAAATTTTGAGTTGATGCAGGATTAGGTATATAAAGGTTGGTGAATATGAAATTAAGGGTATTAGTCGTCGACGATACCATTTTCTATCGCAAAATTATCAGTGATGTTTTGTCTCAGCTTTCTGAAGTTGAAGTAGTTGGAACGGCAGGCAACGGCCGAATTGCTTTGACTAGAATTGAATCCCTGAAACCGGATTTGATTACTTTAGATGTTGAAATGCCTGTTTTGGATGGTTTGGGGGTTTTAAAAGAAATAAAAAAGAGAGGTCTGGATATTGGTGTAATTATGGTCAGTACACTGACCAAGCGTGGCACAGAAATAACTATGAAGGCCTTGGAATTGGGGGCCTTTGATTTTATTACCAAGCCAGACGCTGAGACTCTCGAGGAGAATTTTAAGGCTTTGCTGCTGGCTTTGCGCCCTCGCATTCGGGCCTTTGTTAGAAGATACGAGTTAAGGAAGGCCCTGAGGAGAAAAAAAACAGATTTAAAGCTGAAGGAGAAGGTTGTTCATGTCCCAGGTGAGGTGGTCAGAAAAGTTGAGCTTGAAAGACGTGTGGAGAAGTCAGACATCGTGGCTATTGGCATTTCAACCGGAGGGCCCAATGCCCTGACTACAATGCTGCCTATGCTTCCGGGAGACCTGGGCGTCCCTGTGGTTGTCGTCCAGCATATGCCGCCCATGTTTACTAAGTCTCTCGCTGACAATCTGGATCAAAAATGTGCTTTGAAGGTTAAAGAGGGTGAAGATGGGGAGCCACTTGTGCCTAATACGGTATATATTGCCCCGGGTGGAAAACAGATGAAAGTAGCTGCAGGTGTGGCCGGAACCAAGGTCCTTCGCATAACTGATGACCCACCAGAAAATAATTGCAAACCCGCAGCTGATTATCTTTTCCGGTCAGTGGCCAGGCAGTTCAAAAGCAAGGCTACAGGGGTAATTATGACTGGTATGGGCAATGATGGGACTCTGGGTTTAAAAGTCATGAAGTCATTTGGTGCGGTGACCATCGCCCAGGATGAGGAGACATCTGTAGTTTATGGAATGCCCAAAATGGCTATTGAAGCCGGGGTGATAGATATTATAGCCCCGTTGGATAAAATTGCCCAAGAAATAGTTAACACTGTGCGTAGGTAGGTTTAAACGCAGGGCTAAAGGCTGTAGAGTAGATGAAGATTACCCCTGAAGAGGTTAAATTACTGGCTCAGTATATCTACAATATTTCAGGAATTTATTTAGACCAAAGCAAGGCTTATTTGCTAGAAACAAGGTTAAAGAGGCTCTTAGAGCAGGAAGGACTAAGTAGTTATAGGGAGCTCTATAATAAGGCCAAGTCTGATCCCACCAAGCGGTTGGAAAAGGCTATTATTGACGCTGTCACAACTAAGGAAACCCTGTTTTTTCGCGATAACGCCCCTTTTGAACTCCTCAAGTACAAAATACTTCCGGATTTAATCGATCGTCGGGTTAAAAAAGCATCTAAATTTATGCCTATTAAAATTCGGATCTGGAGCGCGGCCTGTTCAACAGGTCAAGAGGTATACAGTATAGCCATGGCGGTCAAAGAGGTTATTCCGGATTTAAACAAATACCAGATTTATATTTTGGGCTCGGACATATCTAATGAGGCTATTGCCCGCGCCAGTTATGGTAAATATAATAAGTTTGAGATTGAGCGGGGTATGCCCAAAGATAAATTGATCAAATATTTTAACCGCACACCTGATGGTAACTGGCGGATTAAAGACGAAATAAGGGCAATGGTCACTTTTAAAAAGATTAATTTAATGCAACCTTTTTCTATTTTGGGCAAATTCGATATAATTTTTTGTCGCAATGTGGCCATTTATTTTAAACCAGAGGACAGAAAAAAATTATTCGACCGTCTGGCCGAGGTTCTTCAGCCAGACGGCTATCTGGTAATCGGGGCTACGGAGTCTTTGGCCGGAATATCAGACAAATTTGTACCAAAAAGATATCTGCGGGCTATTTTTTACCAGTTTAAGGAATTTAAAGGTTAGGTTAATTGATTAATCCAGCTTCTTTTAAGGCCTGGATAAGTTTGTCTCGTGAAATGGGTTTAGTCAGATAACTATCAGCCATTCCTTTGAAAAAGGCGGTAGTCACATTTTTAGTATCTGAAAGGGCTGTAGTCATTATGGCCTTTGTTTCCTGTCCAATGGGTACATTTTTTTGTTTTTCGATGTTGCGGATTTCTTTCAATGATGTTTGCCCATCCATAACCGGCATCATAATATCCATGAAAACTACATCATAAGGATGGTTTTCATCCAAGGCTTTGGTAAAAAGGTCAATTGCTTCCTGGCCGTTCTGGGCTACGTCGCACTGGCCAAACTCAGATAGAAGTTTAGTCATCAATTTCTGATTTACCGGGTTGTCTTCAACTATGAGCATACGCATGCTATTTCTGTCCCCTTTTAAGTTTATTAAGTTGTTAAAGTTATATAATTAACTAAGATGCATTTTTTGGTCAATAATTGATATAGATAATCTTTTACGGGCTTATGAAAACCATTTACATAAAAAAGGTTTATCCTCGACTAGCATATCCGGTAGATAACAAAAAAAAGTCTGAAATTTTTGGTTTGAAAGATACCCAAAAATATCCAGGGTTTTCAGGTCGGATATATGTGGCGGGCAGGTGTTCTTCCAGTCTTGATCTCGCCTGGGCCTTAATGGATGAAGGCGAAATCCGTACCTGGGACTCTGTCCTGTGTCTTGAACAATGGGCTGGGAGAGGACAGTTGCGCAGAACCTGGGTTTCACCAGCAGGGAATATTTATGCAGCTTGGTCTTGGCCAGCTCTCCCAGCAAAATGGAAGCCACAGACTTCTATTTTAGCCGGTTATATCTTTGCTCGAGCCCTTGCGGAGTTGGGAGCAGAGGTTAAAGTTAAATGGCCTAATGACTTGCTGTTTCAAGGTAAAAAGGTTGGCGGTGTTTTAGTGGAGGAGAAGAAGGATAAAGTGATGGTGGGTTTTGGTCTGAATGTGGCTTCTAGTCCGGATAGAACGAGTTTGCGCGATGATACCGTTGTGGAGGCGGGAAATCTGGGGCGGGTATTCGGGAAACTAAATCCAATAATGTTTTGGGGCAAACTTGTGTATAAGAGCTATAATTGGTATATGCATATTTTAAGCCATTATACTCTGGGTCAGTTTACCTGCGCGGTTACCAAGTTATTGGCTTATTTGGGCCAGGAAGTGGCTGTGGGTTGGGGTAAAGATATTAAATATGGTCAAGTGCTTGGATTGGATGTGGATGGCAGTCTTCTTTTAAAGAATGGCTCGAAACTAGTTCGGGTTACTTCCGGAAGTATTATGTTGGAAGATGCTGGTTGAATTGATTTGCTTAGTTGTGCTTGAACCATGAATTTTTTCGCTCCATCTGTGTTGCAAGAGACCCGTACACAAACGTTGTTTTGGCGCGCCTTATTAAAATTATATTCTTTGAATATTGAATAAAATAACGTATTGTTTGACCTCACGGTAAGTTATTCAATAACTTGTCTGGTTTATGTTAGCCTGTTTGCCATAGGATAGATATTCAAAAATCTAAACCTAAGTTGAGCGATTTTTTGCAGTTTAAAGTTTGAGATAACGTCAAGGGTAACGCTTTTCGCAATGGCATAGCGCACATCCTGTCATTGCGAGGGCAGCGAAGATGCCCGTGGCAATCTCACCCATTAGGTGAAAATCGCTGGTTCAAAATGTACTTTTATTTCAATGTGTTTAATGTAAAATTAAATTAAAAATCGCTCAACTTAGGTTAAAGTTGTTGTTATTATCTGTCACATTGTGCCAGAATCTGAATTTGTTTATTTGCACTTATACCTAACTAAAAGGATTGACAGGTAACTTCAAACTCTAACCTCCAAACTATATACGGGAGAATTATTATGGCCATGAAGAAATTTGAGCAGGTAGTAGAGGAGCTTAAAGGTAAGAAGATACTGGTGGCCAACCGCGGTATACCAGCCAGACGGATAATGCGTTCTATTCACGAAGTTTTTCAGGCCACTTCTGTTCTTACAGTTACAGACGTCGATAAAACCGCACCATATACTTCCAGCGCGGCCGAACTTCTTCTTTTGGGTAAAGAGCATCAGGCCTATCTTGATATTGATCGGATTATCAGGAAAGCCAAATCATTAGGAGTCGTGGCAATTCACCCGGGATGGGGATTTGCCTCGGAAAATTTTTCTTTTGCCGATAAATGTAGAGAGGCCGGAATTGTTTTTATTGGTCCGGAATCCCGGGCCATGGAACTTTTGGGAAATAAGGTTGCCCTGCGCAATTTGGCCAGAAAGCTGGATGTTCCTATTGTGCCCGGCTCAGACGGTGCGGTGAGCATTGAAGAGGCCAGAAAAATAATCAAGGAGATGGGGTTGCCGGTCATGCTTAAGGCCGAAGGCGGCGGTGGAGGCCGTGGTATTTACGAGGTCTTTGACGAGGATCAGCTAGAAGATGCTTTTATTAAGGCCTCAACACTGGCCCAGGCCTCTTTTGGTAATCCCCGCCTCTTTATTGAAAAATTGCTCACCTCTGTCCGGCACATTGAGATTCAGGTGGTGGCCGATAAGTATGGTAATGTTTTTGCTTTTGATGAACGCGATTGCACAATACAGCGCAACCATCAAAAACTCATAGAGATTACTCCATCACCCTGGCCAAAAATGACTGAGGAACTCAGGGAAAAATTAAAGGAGTATGCTGTTCGCCTGATTAAGGCCGTGAATTATCACTCCTTGGCAACGGTAGAATTTCTGGTTGACCAGGAAGGAAATCCCTATCTTATTGAAGTAAATACCAGGTTACAGGTCGAACATGGTATTACCGAATGTCGTTATGGAGTGGACTTGGTAGAGGAGCAGATAGCAGTTGCTTTTGGAGCCGAGCTGCGTTTTAATGAAAAGAATACCATCCCCCTTCATCATGCCTTCCAGGTGCGTATAAATTGTGAAGACCCACAAAATGATTTTGCTCCTAATGCAGGATTGATCACCAGATACCAGTCCCCTGGCGGGCAGGGTATTCGCGTGGATTCATGTATTAGTGTAGGATACAATTTCCCTTCGCAATATGATTCTGCTGCTTCCTTGCTTATTGCCTACGGCAATAGCTGGCCAAAGGTATTGGGGATCATGAATCGTGCCTTGCGCGAGTATATTATCGGAGGGGTAAAGACAACTATTCCTTTTCATCGCAACGTAATTAACCATCCTGAGTTTAGAAAGGGAGAATTTGATACCAGTTTTGTGCAGAAGAATCCTGACTTGAGGATCTATCGGGACAGAGAGCCCGAAGCCTTGCGTTTATCCAGGCTGGTGGCCGAGATTTCAGCTAAAGGATACAATCCTTATGTTCAGCTCGGAGAATATCGAACAGTTCATGATAAACGTTTGGGCCGTTTTACTCCTGTTCTTCCGGAAATTGAAGAAGAGGGCTATGATTATCCATACCCGCGCGGAGATAGAGATGCAGTTTTAGATTATATTCGTGATTCCGGCTATGTTCATTTTACGGATACAACCCCCCGGGACATTACCCAGTCCAATAGCGGTAACAGATTTCGTCTGGCCGAAGACAGACTTATTGGGCCTTATCTGGATAATTGCGGATTTTTTTCCATAGAAAATGGAGGCGGAGCCCATTTTCACGTGGCTATGCTAGCCAATATGACTTATCCTTTTACTGAAGCCGAAGAATGGAATAGGTTCGCTCCCAAGACTTTGAAGCAGATTTTGATTCGCTCGACTAATGTCTTGGGATACAAGCCTCAGCCAAAGAATTTGATGCGTCTCACCGGTGAAATGATCTGCGAACACTATGATGTTATTCGCTGTTTTGACTTCTTGAACCATATTGAAAATATGCGTCCTTTTGCTGAGGTAGCTTTAAATTCCAAGAGCAATATTTTTGAGCCTGCCATTTCCTTATCCTATGCGGAAGGCTTTGATGTGCCTCATTATATGGGAGTGGTGCAAGAAATTCTGGATATGGTAAAAGATGTGGCCGGGGTTTCAAGCAAAAAGGCTCAGAAAATGATTATCCTTGGCTTAAAAGATATGGCCGGGGTTTGTCCTCCTAAGTTTATGCGCGAGCTGGTTTCAGCTATTCGCGAGAAGTATCCGGAACTGGTTCTTCATTATCATCGCCATTATACAGACGGCCTTTTTGTACCTACTGTAGTTGAAGCAGCCAAGGCAGGGGCCCATATTGTTGATACAGCTATCGGTCCGGCTGTGCGTTGGTACGGTCAGGGCGATGTTATGGCCACGGCTGCGTATATGGAGGAGATGGGCCTGAAGGTCAATTTGAACAAGGAGATGATCAGAAACTGCAGTTTTGTTCTCAAGCAGATTATGCCATACTATGATCGATATACAGCCCCATATTTTCAGGGCATTGATTATGATGTGGTTGAACACGGCATGCCGGGCGGAGCCACATCTTCATCCCAGGAAGGGGCTATGAAACAGGGCTATATCCACCTCTTGCCCTATATGTTGAAATTTTTGGCTGGAACTCGAAAGATCGTTCGTTACCACGACGTAACACCTGGTTCTCAAATCACCTGGAATACAGCGTTTCTGGCAGTTACTGGAGCTTACAAGCGCGGTGGAGAAAAAGGCGTGCGTAAATTGTTACGGGTTCTCGAAAAGGTGATCACAACTCCGGAAAATGAATTGGATGCTGAGACCAAGAAGGAGAGGTTGGAACTTTATCGGGAAAGTAACGATGCTTTTCGTGACCTCTTATTAGGTAAATTTGGGCGTTTGCCCTTAGGTTTTCCACCGGCATGGGTTTATGAGAGCGCCTTTGGAGAGCATTTTGAACAAGCCCTCTTGGAGAGAACTGAAAATTCTCCGTTAGTCGATTTGCAAGATGTTGATATTGAAGCCGAACGAAAGGCTCTGGCCGAACATCTGGGCCGAAATCCTAATGCCGAAGAGCTGGTTATGTACTTAAACCATCCGGGTGATGCTTTAAAGACAATAGAGTTTAATCGTCAGTTCGGCGATCCTAACCGCGTACCTTTGGATGTCTGGTTCGAAGGCTTAAAACCTGGCGATTCTCTTGATTTTGACGACTCTAATGGAAAGCCTCATCACATGGTTATTCTGGATATATCCAATATGGACGTCAATGGAATGAGTGTGGTCAGGTACAGTCTTGATTCCGAGTTCTTTACCTACCAGGTCAAGGTGGGCGAAGCCACAGGAGGTGAACAGAAAGGTATCGAGATGGCTGATCCTGATAATCCATACCATGTGGGCTCACCAAGCACAGGTGATTTATGGGTCATGCATGTAAAGCCGGGAGATAGAGTGAAAAAGGGTGAAGAACTCTTTAACATTTCCATCATGAAACAGGAAAAGGCAGTTCTTTCTCCTGTGGACGGTATAGTCAAGAGGGTACTCAAATTTGCTGACTATCAAGAAGATAAGAAAATGGTCCCGGTTAAGGAAGGAGAGTTGTTAGTCGAACTTATGCCTATTCCCACCCTTTGTCTTACTTGTAAGGAACCTGTTCTTCTTGAAGAGGCCAGATTCTGCCATCATTGTGGCCAAAAAATTGCTTAAACCTAAGATGAAGCCGGGAAGTTGAGAAGTTAGGCAAGAAAGGAGTTTTTTTTCTTAATTGCCTAACTTCGTATCTTCTTAACTTCTTTTTTCCCATTGTGGCCAGAAAATTGCTTAAATATCTATTGACTAGTCAAACAAGTCCGGGATAATGAGGCATAAAATTTTAGCTGGACTGAAAAGGTTGTGACGATAGGCGTGGACAGAAGAGAGTTTATTTTAGGTGAGCCATAAAATAATGTGGATAGGAAAGGTTTAACCTTTCCTATCCACATTCTATAATATGATATTTGTTGCACACTTTTTTCTAAACATAAACTTTAAATCAAGAATTACGAAATACGAAAAAAGGAGATGGTAATGGCCAAAGAAGAGAAGCAACAGGGTCAATGTAAAAAAAAGGCGGCCAAAAATCTGGAAAAGATCAAACAAAAATTGGTCTTAACCGGTGAGGATATTAAAGCCATTGGTGAAGAAGCAGAGCTATTAGTCGGTGGAAAAAATTATAATACTGCCATAATAAGTACCATCGATGACATCAGAGCCCCCCAATTTAGAGCCATTTCCTCTTTAGCCTTCCATAAACTCCTAGATGAAACCAAAGTCAATGCCGCAACAATTCGCTCTGTTGTGGATAAAGAATATGACGCCATTGATTGGAACGATGCTGAAATAAACAAGGATCCTGAGTATTTGAAAAAATTTGTTCGGAAAACTGCCAGGAAAGTGAGAAATACAACTGGGAAAGAGGGGACTCTTATTCCTTTGCGCACTTTTATCAACAATGTGGTTGAAGGGTTTGCCACTTCGCCAGAAGGAATCGATCAGCTAAGAAAGCGTTCTGTATTGGTTCAGGTAGCCATTCTTAGTGTGGATTTGCCGAAAGATGTTCAAGAGGCGGTGCGTCAGGCTTATCGGGAAATATGCAAGGAAGCTGGTCTTGAAAACGTCCCTGTTGCTGTACGTTCTTCAGCTGCTGGTGAGGACAGCAGAAAGAAAGCTTTTGCCGGACTCCAGGATACATATTTAAATATTGTTGGAGAAAATGCTGTAGTTGAAGCATATCACTGGGATTGTGCTTCGGCCTATAATTTACGGAGTATGACCTATCGCCGGGAGGCCATTCTGGATGCGGTAGCCAAGGCAGAAAGTACAGGCGATGATTCCATTGCCATTCAGGCTAAAAAGGAATGGGCCATTGAAAATACTTCATTGTCTGTATGTATCATGCGCATGATAAACCCGGTTATTTCCGGGACTGCTTTTAGTGCCGATACTGCGACTGGCTGCCGGGGTACAGACCGCAAGGATCTGGTATCTATCGATGCAAGTTACGGTCTGGGCGAGGCTGTGGTCAGTGGCATGGTCACACCGGATAAATTTTATGTCTATCAGCGTGACGATGGACAAGAAGTAGTAATCCGCTTCATGGGTTATAAAGGAAAGAAGATCGTCTATGATGATGACGGAGAAGGCACAAAGGTAGTTGAGGTGCCGGAAGATCAGGCATGTCGCTGGTCTTTGTCTCTTGCTCAGGCCGAAATGGTGGCCAAGGGGGTTCGGGCCATCAGCAAAGCCTACGGCGGCATGATCATGGATACAGAATTCTGCATTGATAAATGGGACAGGTTATGGTTTGTCCAGGCCCGTCCAGAGACAAGATGGAACGAGGAGTTAGAAAAGCATCCCCATACTATTTTCATGCGTCGGATGGAGGTTGATCAACAGGCTCTGGAAAATGCAGAGGTGATAGTTGAAGGTAATGGAGCTTCCAGGGGTGCCGGGCAAGGAACTGTACGTTTTCTAAGGTCCGCACTGGAATTAAATAAGATTGGCAAGGGGGATGTGCTCGCTGCTGAACGTACTGATCCGGATATGGTTCCGGGTATGCGTGTTGCTTCGGCTATTATTGCCGACGCAGGCGGAGACACAAGCCATGCCGCGATTACCTCCCGTGAACTTGGTATCCCTGCTGTGATTGGGGTGAAACGGTTGGAGGTATTGCGCAATCTGGATGGTGAAGAGGTCACAGTAGATGGTTCCAGGGGTAAAGTATATCGAGGTCTTCTGCCTTTAGTTGAGGTTGGTGGCGAGATTGATGTGAGCAAGCTTCCTGCTACCAGAACTAAAGTGGGGTTAATCCTGGCTGATGTCGGGCAGGCGTTATTTTTGTCCCGGTTAAGAGAAGTACCTGACTTTGAGGTGGGCTTACTTCGGGCCGAGTTTATGCTTGGCAATATAGGGGTGCATCCCATGGCCCTGGAAGCTTATGATAACGGAAGTTTGCAGATGCTGGTCGAAAAGAAATTAAAAGAAATGGAAGATGATTTGACCAAAATTATTAAAGACCAGCTTGCTGCCGGCGTTGTTACCCTTGATCTGAAACTTAGAAAATATGTGGGCATAGTCACGGGGCTGGCCCAAGAGATAAAAAAACTTACCGAGCAGGAAGGGGCTAAAGGTACGGACGAGGTTCTGGCCATCCATCGCCAGCTAAGAGAGTTGGATCATAAATGGGATGAACACCTTGATCTGGCCACCAAGAGATTGGATACATTAAAGACTTCCACTGATCTTCGTGAACATATAGCAGTAATTATGGGTTATACTGATGAACTTCTCCTGCATGGGGGAAATGATCCTGAGTCTACTCAAAAACGGCAGGAGATTGAAGACAGGATCAAAGAAATCGAGGAACGAATTAAGGACGATCCTTTTGTCCAGGAAGTAATGGCCAAAATTAAGGCTTTACGCACAGATGTAGCCCAGAAGGTGAGTTTGAAGCAGGGGATGGATGATGTGCGTTCTCTGCCTCAGAAAATTGCCGAAATTTTACACCTCAAAGGTTACCGTAGCGGAAAGGAACTCTACGTGCAGACCCTGGCCCAGGGTCTGGCTCTTTTTTCCATGGCCTTTTACGGCAAGCCGATTATTTACCGGACAACTGACTACAAGACTAATGAATATCGCAACCTTTTGGGTGGATTGCTTTTTGAAGACTATGAAGACAACCCCATGCTTGGTTATCGGGGCGTGGCCAGGGATGTGCATGATTGGGAGTTGGAGGCCTTCAAACTCGCTCGCGGAGCCTTTGGCGGTAAGAACCTACAGCTGATGCTTCCCTTCGTGCGTACCCTGGAGCAGGCCAGAAGTATGAAGCGTTACCTTGCTAATGTGCACAAGTTGCGCTCTGGCGAAGACGGCCTGAAGTTGATTTTGATGTCAGAAATACCAAGTAATGCCATTTTGGCAAAAGAATTCATCAAGGAGTTTGATGGATTTTCCATTGGCTCCAATGATATGACTCAATTGGTTCTGGGAACTGATAGAGACAATGCCAGATTGAGGCATATTTATGATGAAGAAGATCCCGCTGTTGTCTGGGCTATTTTAGTGACCATTTTTACCGGTCAAAAGTATGGAAAAAAAGTTGGCTTCTGCGGTCAGGGCGTATCCAATAGTAAAATAATCAGAGGGTTGGTGTGCATTGCCGGTATAGTCTCTGCTTCAGTTGTTCCTGACACCTATGCCCAGACTAAATATGATATTGCAGCCATGGAAAAGGAGAACATCAAACCTAAAGATTTGGGTAAGTGGCTTAAAAAACAACATTTAGAGAGGTTGCATAATCTGCTTAAAGAACATGGCTATGAGCATATTTTGAAGAAATATTCTTCAGATAGAGACCTTATGGATTGGTACGAGGGAGAGCTTTCTCGTTTACATGAACAATTGTATTCTAACTTAGGTTCGCCTAAAGAAGATTTTTATCGTCAGGAATTGGAAGCTTTTCGCTCCATTTTCCATAAACCAGTCATTTATGCCAACTGGGATTGGCAGACCACCGTAAACGATGCTCTCCATCAGGCAGGGTTTACTTCGTTTGAAGAGCAGGAAAAGGCAATGCAGGAACAGGCCGAAAAAGTCTGGTAAAAGAGGCGGCTTGATGGCCGCCTTTTTCGTGAGAGTATGCAACAATGACTAAAAAAATTCTTGCCCGAATTGATAGGCCGCAAGATATTTCCTCTCTTTCATTAGACGATCTGACCGAACTAGCCAAAGAGATTAGAGAGCTGATTATAGAAGTAGTGGCCAAAAATGGGGGGCATTTGGCTCCATCTTTAGGGGTCGTTGAGCTGACTTTGGCTTTGCTTAAAGTATTTGACCCGGGCCACGATAAATTTATCTGGGATGTGGGGCATCAGGCATACGCTTATAAGATTTTGACAGGCCGGAAAGACAATTTTCATACTTTGCGCCGCCTTGGTGGTATCAGCGGGTTTCCCAAACCATCAGAAAGTGTTTATGACCATTTTGGGGTCGGTCATTCCAGCACATCTATTTCCGCAGGGTTAGGTATGGCTGTGGCCAGGGATATTTTAGGGCAAAGTCAAAAGGTGCTGGCCATTATTGGCGACGGGTCCATGACCGGAGGTCTGGCCTACGAGGGGTTGAATCAGGCTGGCGACCTGGACAGGGATTTGATTGTAATCTTAAATGATAATGAAATGTCCATTGCCAAAAATGTTGGCGCCTTGTCTTCGTTTTTAAGTAGAAAGTTGACTTCTCGCTGGGTGCTCAGGTTGAAAAAAGAGATGGAAGCCTGGATGCGCCAGATTCCCAAAATTGGCGATGAACTTGTCCATTATGCCCGTCGGAGCGAAGAGTCTTTAAAGATTTTTTTTACTCCTGGTATGCTGTTCGAGGCCTTTAAGTTTAATTATTTGGGCCCTATTGATGGACATAATCTAAAAAGGCTTATTGAATTTTTTGACCACATCAAGACCTTGGAGGGGCCACTTCTGGTTCATGTGCTGACCAAAAAGGGTAAAGGGTATAAACCAGCAGAAAACAATCCTACTTATTTTCACGGTGTTGGCTGCTTTGAACCTGAAACAGGAGCAGCCAAGAAGTTTGGCACATGTTTTTTGCCCAGTTATACGGACGTATTTGGTCAGACACTATGTTCATTGGCTGAAAAAGATGACCGGATCGTAGCTATTACAGCTGCAATGCCGGAAGGAACAGGTCTGTCTTCCTTTGCCCAAAAATTTCCTGATAGATTTTTTGATGTGGGAATTTGTGAACAACATGCAGTGACTTTTGCTGCCGGACTTGCCACCCAGGGGTTTAAGCCGGTAGTGGCCATATATTCTACCTTTCTGCAGCGGTCTTATGATCAGATTGTGCACGATGTGTGTTTGCAAAACCTGCCTGTTACTTTCTGTCTGGATCGGGGTGGGCTGGTTGGTGAGGATGGGCCGACACATCATGGAGCTTTTGATCTGTCATACTTACGCCATGTTCCGAACATGACTTTAATGGCTCCCAAAGATGAGGCAGAGTTGCAGGATTTACTTTACACAGCTATAAACTATCCTGGTCCCAGTGCTGTCCGCTATCCGCGCGGGGTAGGAGTAGGCGTCGAATTAAAGGATAATTTTCAAAATATTCCCTTGGGCCAGGGGGAGCTGCTTCGCGATGGGCAGGATGGACTTATTGTAGCTATCGGCAGCCGCGTGTATCCAGCTTTGGAAGCTGCCCAGGAGTTGGAAGAAGAAAATGATTTACAGATAGCAGTTTATAATGCCCGTTTTGTTAAACCTTTGCCAGAGGATGATTTAAGGCAACTAGCTTCCAAGTTTAATAAACTCCTGCTGGTAGAAGAAAATGTTCTGGCCGGGGGGTTTGGCTCGGCAGTTTTAGAATTTTTAGCTGACAATGGTCTTTTAACCAATTTGATGATAAAAAGGATTGGACTTCCGGACAAGTTTGTTGAACATGGTCCGCAAAAGGTTTTGCGGCAAATGTTGGGTTTAGGGAAAGATGGCATAAAAAAGAGCGTGCTTAAATTGGTACAAGGAGAATAAAGTTGGATATGCTTACCAAAAATAAAGTTTTAGCTGAAATTTTAGATAAAAATCTAGATGCCATTGCACAAGCTGAACAATTATCAAGTGAGACAATTAAGCAAAGTGTGCAAAAAGGCTCCATGGTTGTCCTGGCAAATCCTAAACATGGTAATGTGTTACCGATTTTAATTGGCCAGCCAGCTCGTATTAAAGTTAACGCCAATATTGGTACTTCCCCCTTTATCAATGATCTGGAGTTGGAACTGAAGAAAGTTCAGGTAGCTTACAACAGCGGGGCACATACGATAATGGATTTATCTACAGCAGGCAATCTGGATGAAATCCGTAAACTAATAATTGAACATTCTCCTTTGCCTGTGGGCACGGTGCCTATTTATTCAGTGGCTCAAAAATATATTAGTCAGGGACAAGACCCGAGCCGGATGTCCACTCAGGAGATTTTTGAAGAGATCCACAAACAGGCTGAGCAAGGTGTGGACTTTATGACCGTGCATTGCGGTGTGACAAAGAGGGCGACCAGCCTGGTGAAAGAGGGACAGCGACTCTTGGGCATTGTTTCGAGGGGCGGGTCGATTCTGACCAAATGGATGCAAGTAAACGACAAGGAAAATCCACTTTATGAACATTATGATGATCTTTTGAAATTGGCCAAAGAATATAATCTGACTCTAAGTCTGGGTGATGGTATGCGTCCGGGAGCAGGCGCTGATGCCGGCGATGCACCTCAGTGGGAAGAGGTAATTGTCCTTTCAGAGCTTACCTTAAAGGCCTGGGAAGAAGGGGTCCAGGTTATGATCGAGGGTCCCGGGCATGTTCCTTTGCATCTTATAGAGAGTCAGATTCGAGGCATAAAACAACTTTGCCACAATGCCCCTCTATATGTACTTGGACCTCTCACTACGGATGTTGCCCCTGGTTATGATCATATTGCCGGAGCCATTGGCGGGGCTTTGGCTGCTATAAACGGGGCAGACTTTTTATGTTATTTAACCCCTGCTGAACACTTAACTTTGCCTACTTTAGAAGATGTCCATGAAGGAGTGGTTGCTTCCCTTATTGCTGCTCATAGCGCAGAAGTTGCCATGGGTCGGAAAGATGCAACTGAGCGTAATAACGAGATTTCCAAGGCCAGAAAAGAGCTTGACTGGGAGCGCATAACTACCTTGGCGCTTGCTCCTGAGACGGTAAAGAGAAGACGTAAGGATTTTGCGGGTAAAGAAGAATGTGCCATGTGCGGTGAATTCTGCGCAGTGAAGATGCTTAGATAAGAAAACGAGGAAGCGGAGAAACGTATAAATGGTTAATCAAATAATCCCCGCATCCCAGCTTCTCCGCTTCCTCGTTTCAGCTGTGCCGATAGAAAATAACCTGCACTGGTTCTCTGGTGATTAACCCTTCCTTGAGCATGGGGTCGATGGTTTGTAAAAAGGTATTGATTTTGTCGGATGTATCCACGATTTCAATAACCAGGGGCATATCTTCTGAAAGGCGCAAAATTTTTGAGCTGTGGATCCGGCTGTTTGCTCCATAACCCAGGACCCCGCGTAGCACCGTAGCCCCTGCCAGGCCCATTTCTCTGGCTTTAAGCACTAGCTGTTCAAATAAAGGTTTGTTATCAAACTTATCATTTTCTCCGATAAAAATACGGATACGTTCGGCTCGTTCAGGTAAATGCATCTTGTTACCTCCTATTGTTTTTTATATTAAAGCAAAGCCTTATCAGGTGCAAGGAGACAAATGGCTTTAGAAGTAGAACTCAAGTTCCCGCTAGAAAGTTTTGACTCACTTGTCTCGATTTTGGAAAACAAAGGGAAAAAGCTTTCGACCTGGTATTTTGAACAAAATATTGTCCTGGATACGCAGGAGCAGCTACTTAAAGGGAAAGATATACTTTTGCGTTTGCGCAAAGGCTTAGATCATGTCCTTACCTTAAAATTTCCTGAGGTAGACACGGATGGCCTAGTGAAGAAAAGAGAAGAACTGGAAGCCAAAGTGGAGGACATTTATATTTTAGAAGATATTTTTAAGACTTTGGGTTTTTTCCCTTTTTTAACTTATGAGAAATTCAGGCAGAAGTGGGAACTAGAGGATTGTAAAATTTGCCTGGATATTTTGCCTTTTGGAAATTTTATAGAAATCGAGGGCGATAAAATTTTTCAGGCAGCCAAAATATTACGATTGGCAGTCGAACAAGGAACAAAAAAGACCTATTATGAATTGTTTCAAGATTTTTTGAAAAGCCATAACTTGCCTTTGGAAGAGAGTTTTGTTTTTTCTGAGAAAGAAAAGGAGTTGATTGCCGCAAGACTTGGCGTGAAAATTTAAAGACTTGGAGAAAGATATGTTTACAGATACACAGTTGGACAAATATGCTAAAGTGTTGATTTGGGGGATGAGAAAGGCCCGCACAAAGCAATTTAGCAAAGGCGATGTTGTTCTGCTGCGCACAGACAAATCCGCTTTGCCTTTGGCAGACAAGGTGTTTCAAAAATTACTGGAACTTGGATTAAATCCCGTGGTGCGCATTAATTTGCCCGAGGACATGGAGAAGACCTTTTTTACCCATGCCTCTGACGAACAGATCACTTTCAAGGTGCCTGGAGATGAAGAACTTTATAATCATTTGAATGGTCTTATTTCCTTGCTTGGGCCTGAATCATTAACCCACCTCAAAGATATTGACCCGTCCCGTATCGGCAAACTGGCTGTGGCCAAAAAGTATTTGCGCGATATCCTGGAAAAGAGGGAAAACCAGGGGGATTTTGGCTGGACCTTGTGTCTTTATCCTACTCAGGAGCTTGCCAGCAAGGCCGGCTTAAGTTTTGAAGAATATACTGAACAGGTGATAAAGGCAGTATATCTGGATCATGACGACCCTTGTTCGGATTGGGAAAGGGTCTATAACCTGGCTCAAGAAGTAAAAGATTGGTTGAACAGCCTGGAAGTAGAATACTTTCATGTCCTGTCCGAAAACACAGACATGAAGGTTTACCAGGGAGAGATGCGGCGCTGGCTAGGTGTTTCCGGGCATAATATCCCTAGTTTTGAACTCTTTTTATCGCCGGACTACCGTTATACCGAAGGCGTTTATTTTGCGGACCAGCCATCCTATCGCAGCGGCAATGTCGTCCGCGGAGTGCGTCTGGAATTTAAAGAAGGCCAGGTGATTGATGTAAAGGCTGAGGAAGGAGAGGAGTTTGTGCGCAAACAACTGAACATGGATAGAGGCGCTTCCTTCCTTGGCGAGTTTTCACTGACCGACAAGCGTTTTTCCCGTATCAGTAAATTTATGGCCCATACCCTTTATGATGAAAATTTCGGAGGAGAATTTGGCAATTGCCATGTTGCTGTTGGAGCTTCTTATGCCGATACCTATGCGGGTGACCCGAAAGAATTGACTCCCGAGAAGAAAAAAGAACTCGGGTTTAATGATTCAGCTCTGCACTGGGATCTGGTGAATACGGAAGCCAAGGTTGTTTATGCCTATCTTAAAAACAAGGAACGGGTAACCATTTACGAGAATGGAAAGTTTTTGATGGATGGCCTGGAAGATTAATGCCTGCCAAGCCAAGCTGCCGCCAACACAGAGTGCCCCAGACATACTCAGCACCAGCGAAATGAGGAGTGGGCACTTCAAAAATAGTTGTTGGCGGCATTGAGCGCCTTGTTGGTCGCTCTTCTCCCTTCTTACTTGCTTGCCTCAAATTTTACGCATTGCATCTTCATGATAATCCTTCCCTTAATCGTTCGCTATCATTTAACATCATTTTGTCATTGATTATACCCCATGAAATTTTTGCCAAGGTGTTGTTATCACAGAATATAATCAAATTGTTTTGGTGGGTTACTGGGGACTGGCTCCTTTTGCGAAGCAGAAGCACCTGTTCACAGATATAGCAGGGCAAACCCTTCTGATTTTTAATAAAAAACCTCGCGCCAAGCCGCCAAGTCGCCAAGGAAAACAAAGGCTTTTGTTCGGCTTAAGGGAACAAGCCGAACAAAAGATTCTCAGCCCTTTGGGCCGATGTTTGATGTGCAATAACGATTTGTTAGATATATAAATTTTCGAATTCAGCTTAGGTTAGCTCATTTATCCTGGCCTGAAAGGCCAGTAAGTCAGGTCTGTCAGCGTCTTGCTGACAGACCTGACGCTTTCGCTATTTCTACCCTTGGCGTCTTTGCGTCTTGGCGCGAGAATTTTTGTAATTTAGGTGCGTTTGCCCTGGCAGATATATGGTTTAGGCTGTAAATTTTCGCGGATTTAAGTTAACATTAAAAAATTGCTCTTTTAGTCTGTTTCCAGTGGAATAATGCTGATTAAAAATTTTGTGGGAATACTAGCTTATAAAGGCCATATGGTTTATAGGGTATAATCATCAGGCGAATCAGAAAAGTTTTTTACTTTAACGTCAAGAGAAGGCTCTATTCCCGCCTTGTTTCCTCTTCCTCAACTAGTCACATACTCAGAGGAGACTCCGGAAAATCATCAGCCCCATACTCGCCTGTCACTTCGCCTGTCTCTGATACAGCGTTTGGCTAATTTGGACTGTTTGTCGTTATGTTTATGACTGGCTAAATTGTTGGACCAAAGAAGTTCTATTTGTCATCAAAATTTAGCATTCCTGTAACAAAACTGTAACAAATAAGTTCTACATACTTGTCAACAAAATTGGACAAGTCAAAAGGAGGTTAAGATGAAGAGGAAGTTATTTTTGTTTATGGCTGTTATAGCCAGTTTGTTGCTTACAGTTTCGGCGTGGGCCGGTTCCATCCAGATTAAGGGGTCAACCACGGTTTTGCCTGTGGCTCAAAAGATTGCCGAGCAGTTTATGAAAGAGTTTCCGGACATTAGCATTTCCATATCCGGAGGAGGTTCTGGAAATGGTATCAAAGCCTTGATTGATGGGACTACAGACATAGCTGACAGTTCAAGGTTTATTAAAGACAAAGAGATAAAACTTGCTGTTTCCAAAGGCAGGTATCCAGTTCCCTTTGCCGTGGCTTATGATTGTATTGTCCCGGTTGTTCATCCTTCTAATCCGGTGTCCAACCTAACATTGGAACAACTCAAGGCTATTTATACCGGCAGAGTTAAAAATTGGAAGGATGTTGGTGGAGAGGACAGAAGAATTGTAGTTATCTCAAGAGATACATCTTCCGGAACTTATGAAGTGTGGGAAAAGAAGGTCTTAAAGGGAGCACGTGTCTATGCCGGGGCGCAGCTCCAGGCCTCAAACGGAGCCGTGGCCCAGGTAGTGGCCAAGAATAAATATGCCATTGGTTATTTAGGTATTGGTTATTTGAACAAAGATATAAAAGTGGTTAAGGTTAATGGGGTGACCGGGACTCCAGCTACTGCCTTGGACGGCAGTTTTCCTATTGCACGCAGCCTGTTCATGTTTACACAAGGTTGGCCAAAAGGTGATGTAGCTAAGTTTATCCGGTATGTTCTCCATCCGCAAAAAGGACAAAAACTGGTCAGAGAAGTTGGTTTTGTGCCTCTTTATTAGAGGGAGCTAGCTTATGAGGCTAAAGGCTTAGGGCTAAAAAAATACCCCTAATGCCTTTAGCCCTTGGTTGTTGAATCGTGCCTGTCTCCAATGCAGCATTTAGCTGTTCTGGAGTTTTTTGTTGTTGCTACTGATGTGTAGGTAAAAGTCGGGTCGTTAATGAGAGGATAAGAAGAAGTATGTTTAGTCGTCAGAAAAGAGAACAACTGATAAAACTTGCTTTTTTAAGTATTGCCTGTGGGTCTATAATTATTTTGGGTCTGATCATGTTTTTTTTATTTTATGAAGGTCTACCCATTTTCAAGCACGTTTCATTTAAAGAATTTTTTCTGGGTACTGAGTGGTATCCAACATCTGAGCCGCCCTCTTTTGGTATCTTTCCTCTTTTTATAGGCTCGTTATTGGTCACGATTTTGTCTTCGCTTATTGCTGTGCCTTTAGGGATCATGACTGCCATTTATCTGGCGGAAATCGCGGGACCAAAGATACGGGGTATAGTTAAACCTGTGGTTGAACTTTTGGCAGCATTGCCTTCCGTAGTGATTGGTTTTTTCGGAATGGTAGTGGTGGCACCTTTTTTACAGGAATATTTTGATCTGCCCACCGGACTTAACGTTTTTAATGCCTCCCTAATGCTTGCTTTTATGTCCATACCCACTATTTGTAGTATTTCAGAAGATGCTATTTACAGTGTGCCCACAGAACTTAAGGAGGCTTCCTTAGGTTTAGGAGCAACTCACTTGCAAACCATTGTTCGGGTTGTCTTGCCGGCTTCGTTATCCGGTATAAGCACAGCAGTTATTTTAGGCATGTCCAGGGCTATTGGCGAGACCATGGTTGTGCTCATGGTCGCTGGCGGCGCAGCCATGATTCCGGAGAGTGTCTTTGATCCTGTCCGGCCCATGCCTGCAAGTATTGCTGCAGAAATGGCCGAAGCTCCCTTTAGGAGCGATCACTATCACGCATTATTCGCTATCGGCGTTGTGCTTTTTGTCTTTACCTTGCTTTTTAACATGGTTGCTGACCACATAGCTCACAAACATAAGCAAGTGGGGGCAGCTACATTATAGAGTCTGTGGCCAAACCCCATTTTAACCGCTGATTGAAAGTCTTGGTTTCTGAAATGCATTACAAACGGCTTGGGTAACCCAATCTTAACGAAGCTTGCGGGAAAACAGAGCATCGGGATGAATGGGCTAAATATTTTGCGATATTGACCATAACTATCGATAATAAAAAAATATTTGTTTACCTAAAATATCCCATTATGCTCTGTCCGCAAGCAAGTTTTAGTTGGGTCCAAGTCTTTGTACCAGCATGAAAGAAACCAAAACTGGAATAAACCATGGAAATTAAGTTTATAAAAAGGGTTGGCTACAAGCTCTATAGTTCTAGAAATTCGGTAACTAAAGATAGTTGAATAGTTAACTAGTTGAATAAATTGTACCTGTAATCTAATAAACCATTAAACCAATAAAGCTTGTGATGAAGAAAAGAAAAGTTACTCAGGCTATAGCCTTTGGATTCTTGCGTAGCTCAGCTATGATTAATGGCTTGGCCTTGGCTATTATCGTTTATTTTTTATTACAAAACGGTCTTACGGCCATAAGTTGGGAGTTTATCAGTCAACCTCCCAGGAATATGATGACCGAAGGGGGCATTTTGCCCTGCATTATCGGGACAATTATATTGAGTTTTGGCTCTATACTTGTGGCTTTGCCTTTGGGCGTGGCCTCGGCTATTTATCTCAATGAATATGCCCGTCCGGGCAAATTGTTACGGATTATACGTCTAGGCATAAATAATCTGGCTGGAATTCCTTCTATAGTTTTTGGTCTTTTTGGGCTTGCTTTTTTTGCCACAAAGTTGGGTTTTGGCATTAGTATTTTGTCCGGTATTCTGACCCTGGGATTTTTAATCCTGCCGGTTATGATCGGGACAACAGAAGAGGCCTTAAAGTCTGTTCCTCAAACTTATCGCGAGGCTTCTTTGGGGCTAGGGGCCACAAAATGGCAGACTATTTTTAAGGTAGTTTTGCCGGCAGCCACGCCAGGAATTTTAACCGGGGCTATTTTGAGCCTGAGCAGGGCTGCCGGCGAAACAGCAGCTATTATGTACACAGCAGCCGTGTTCTTTTCGCCTCATTTACCAGATTCAATTTTTGACGATGTTATGGCCTTGCCTTATCATATTTATGTTTTGGCTACGGCCGGTACAGAAATTGAGAAGACCAGACCTTTGCAGTATGGTACGGCCCTGGTGCTTATTGCTTTGGTTTTTGCCATGAATTTTATAGCTATTTATTATCGGGCAAAGATGCAAAAGAAACAATAGAAAAAAGCTAAAGAGAAATAACATAGAAGCGTAGAACTTTTATATTATGCCTAGAATTTTGATTGTTGAAGACGAGCCGGATATTCTCGCCCTTTTGAGTCTAAATTTAAACCGGGCAGGGTTTGAGACCATTGAGGCAGACAATGGTCTTGATGGCCTTAAACTAGCTCAGGATAAAGTTCCTGACTTGATAGTTTTGGATCTCATGCTTCCAAAAATGGATGGGTTGGAAGTTTGCCGGCAGGTTAAGGCTTCAGACAGGACCAGTCAGATTCCTGTCTTAATGCTTACTGCCAGAGCGGAAGAAGTCGATCGTATTGTAGGATTTGAACTAGGTGCAGACGATTACGTGATCAAACCATTTAGCATTCGGGAATTAATTCTGCGTATAAAAGCCATTTTACGTAGAAAGGTGGGAGAACATACAGAAAAGAAGTCCATATGGAAGGTTAAAGGTCTGGAGTTTGATCGAGATAAAATGCAGTTTAAGGTGGATGGAGAATTAGTCAAGCTGACCTCAACAGAGTTTAAACTTTTGAGCGAATTAATTGATGCACAGGGAAAGATATTATCCAGAGAGCAGCTTTTGGACAGAGTGTGGGGGTATGATTTTGCAGGTTATGCCCGGACAGTGGACACTCATATTCGTAGATTAAGGATGAAGATGGGGCCTTATTCTGATGTGATCGAAACAGTGCGCGGCATGGGGTACAAAATAAAAAACGGATAGCTGTTTTAACGTGTTAATGGGGTGGATGGGTTGATGGGGTAGTGTCAACTGTTGAACTATTAAACCGGTTAGCTATTACTACCTGCTTCGTGTCCCCTGGCAACTGAAAAGTAAAGAACATGAATAGTTTATCCTTAAAGTTAAGAATTATTTTATTGTTTTGGGCAGTTTTAACACTGGCCTTAATTTTACCAAGTTCATATTTTATAAATATTTTAAAACAAGAAGTTAGAAGAGATGTAATTTTTAATGTCCAAAAGGAAACGGATCTTGTCCAGTGGATACTTTTAAATCAAGCTGTTAGAAAAGAACAATCGGATCTGGACAAATTAATTAAAGAGATTGGCCGGAGAATAGAAGATAGGATCACCTATATTACAGAGAATGGTATTGTTATTGCCGACTCTCAAGTTTCTGAGAAGAGATTAAAAAAACTGGACAATCATGCTACCAGGCCAGAGATCATTCAGGCCAGGTCCGAAGGTGAGGGTGTAAGTATCCGGTTTAGCCCTACCCTAAAAAAAGAGCTGGTTTACTATGCTCGGCGCATTGACCAAGATGATGGTTTGCCTGAAGGTTATTTGCGCATTTCGCGGCCATATTCGACCATAGCTGCGGTTTTGTCCAGGATAAAGACTAATATCTGGAGCGTTACTATATTTTCCCTTTTTGTTTCGGGAATACTGGTCTATTTTTTGATTTATAATTTGACCAGAAGATTTGATGCTATGGTTAAAGTTACTCAGGCCATAGGCCAGGGCGATTTGGCCAAAAGACTTTATTCATCTCCTGGCAAAGAATTTGAGCCCCTTGTCCAGGCCATTAATGAAATGGCAGAAAATATAGAGAAAAATGTCGAGACTATATCCAGGCAGAAAGTAGAGTTGGAGGCAATTTTAAATGGCATGGATGCAGGAATCGTTGCTCTGGATAAACAAGGACGAGTACTCAAGTTTAATCGGGCTTTTGAACAAATATTTTCTTATACCCCGAGTTATTTGGGGAAAAAGCTTTTGGAAATAAGTATTAATCCCAAACTCCAAGAGGCTTGTAACAAAGCATTAAAAAGCAATACGGATATTAAAAATTTGGAGTTAAGTGTTGGTTCTAATTATTACAGTGTAAATATTGTCGTTACAAAAAAATCAAAAGATTTAGGGGCAATTGTAGTCTTTCATGATATATCAAAATTGAAAAAAGTAGAGAATATGCGCAAAGATTTTGTGGCCAACGCCTCGCATGAATTAAGGACTCCTTTAACTTCAATCAAAGGCTACACTGAAACTTTACTCGAGAATGAAGAGCTTTTAAAAGAAAAGGGAAGAGAACTTTTAAAGGTAATTTTGAAAAATACTGAGCAGATGATTTATCTGCTCGAAGATATACTCAAACTGTCCCGAATAGAGTCGGGTAAGACAAAATTCAGAATAGAAGAAGTAGATGTTGGTAAGGTTGCTCAAAAGGCCTGGGAGAATAGCCAACACATGGTCGGCGATAAAGAAATTGTATTTCGAGGTTTAGTCAAAGATGGATGTCCGTATGTCTTGGCGGATGAAGAAGCCTTGCTTCTCGTCTTTCAAAATTTAATTCAGAACAGTATCAAATTTGTGCCAAAAGAAAATGGTGAAATTAAAATAGTTTGTGAGGATAAAAATGATAAGGTCTGGATAGGAGTGGAAGATAATGGTCCTGGTATCCCCCAAGAAGATCAGGGCAGAGTTTTTGAGCGGTTTTATCAGGTGAAGAAGTATCGGGATAGGGGAGTAAAGGGAACCGGTCTAGGTTTGTCCATTTGTCGAAATATTATCCGCAATCTAAATGGGCAGATCTGGGTGCAAAGTCCTGTTCCGAATAAGGAAAACGGCTGCATAATTTGGTTTTCACTGCCAAAAGCGAATTAAATATTTATGAGGGAGTTAATGGGTAAGAAATTAAAAATACGGGTTAGAGACTTGGATTTTTACTATGGGAATTTTCAGGCTCTGCATAAAATATCCATGGACATCTTTGCACAAGAGGTCACAGCTTTGATCGGACCTTCCGGATGTGGCAAAAGCACTTTTTTGCGCTGCATTAACCGGATGAACGATTTAATCCCCGGGACAAAGGTGGAAGGCGAGTTAACTCTTGAAGGCGAGGATATTTATGCGCCAAAAATAGATGTAGTCGAAATCAGGCGTAGGGTAGGGATGGTTTTCCAAAAGCCCAATCCTTTCCCTAAATCTATTTTCGAGAACGTGGCCTATGGATTACGAGTTAACGGTATTAAAGATAAGGAGTTTATTGCCCATAAAGTTGAAGAAAGTTTAAAAATGGCTGCCTTGTGGGATGAAGTAAAGGACAGACTGCACAGCTCTGCCCTTGGGCTTTCTGGCGGACAACAGCAGAGATTGTGTATTGCCAGGGCTTTGGCTGTCGAACCAGAGGTTTTGCTTATGGATGAGCCTGCTTCAGCGCTTGATCCCATTGCCACCCAGAAAATCGAGGAACTTATTTTTGAACTGAAGAAAAAATTTACCATCATCATTGTCACCCATAATATGCAGCAGGCAGCGCGTGTCTCTGAGGTAACGGCCTTTTTTTACATGGGTAAGCTTATTGAAATAGACGCTACAGACAGAATTTTTACAAGGCCCAAGGAGAAACAAACTGAAGAATACATAACTGGTAGGTTTGGTTAGGAGAAAATATGAGAAAACAATTGCATCAAGAATTGGATAATTTGAAAACTAGTGTCCTGAATATGGTTGCTCAAGTTGAGCAAACCCTAAAAAAGACCATTGATGCCTTTGCCACATTGGACGCCGACTTGGCCCAGGAGGTTATTGAAGGTGATCAAGTTATCAATGAAATGGAAGTAGAGATAGACGAGTTGTGCCTGAAGCTTTTAGCCTTGGAAGGACCTGTGGCCAGAGATTTAAGGTTTATTCTTGGATGTATGCGTATTTGTGTGGATTTGGAAAGAATTGGTGATGAATCTGTTAATGTTGCCGAAGCAACGATTATGCTTAGTTTTAAGCCCAGGCTTCCTTTTTATGATCAGCTTCAAATCATGGGGCAGAAGGCCAATAATATGTTAAAACAGGCCGTAATATCTTTTTTTGCTCCTGACCCTGATAAAGCCTTGCAGGTGTGCAGGATGGATTTTGAAGTTGATGAATTAAATTCCAAGATAATTAAAGAAATTGTGCAGTACATGTCTAAAGAAAGCCCAGCTATTGTGCGTTCTGTTCATGCCATAAATATTGCGCGTCGATTTGAGCGTATAGCTGACCTCTCCACAAATATTGCTGAGAGTGCTGTGTTTATTACTCGCGGAATTAATATTAAGCATTATTGCCAGTTCGATAATCGCATCTAGTCAGAGTGACTTCGCGCAACTTTTATTGTGCCTGTACTAACACAAGAACGGATGCACGCTAGAAAACATACTTGTCTGTTGAGAAGTTACAAAAAAAAATATCTGAACAATTGGCTAGATTATTCGAAAAGGTCCTCATCAAGGCAAAAGATGTCAAGGCAGAACTCCTATGGAAGCATTCTTGGAAAACTTCGCATTGGCAAAATAAAAAATTATAATAGATATGCAGTACGAGACATCTGACAACATTAACTAAATCTTACAACTGCCAGAAAGGATAATCACTGTCAGATTTAGTATTGACTAGTACACTTATAACGGCGTTCTTCTGTCTCTGAAATAAGAATTACCCTGTATGACTTTAGCCTTTTTTTTTAACTTCAGCGGCCCGCTCGCAAATTTGCTGGAGACTGCATTTGCCGCTTTTGTTTTGACAATCCACAATAGCGAGGGAAACAGAAACCAGTCTGAACCAGGCGCTCTTGCCGTCTCGTCCTCTGGCTTTTATCCTGCCTCTTTTTTGATCCTGCTCTGAATAGCGACTTTTTATCAGCCTTTTAAAACACCTGACAATGGCTATGGATATTCGCTCAGCCTTATCCGGAGTAGTAATTAAAACAAAGTCATCTCCGCCCACATGTCCCAAAAAATCTTCTGAATTGCCATGTCTTTTGACAGCCCAACTCATAATATGTCCCAGCAGGGTGATTATTTCATCTCCTTTTTTAAACCCATAGGTGTCGTTATATACCTTAAAATTATCAAGATCAGCATAAATGATACTGAAAGGAAGACCAATGGCCAACCTTCTTTCCATTTCTTGTTCTATTGAACGATTGCCCGGCAATCCTGTTAATGGATTACTTCCCCTGGCCATTTCTATCTGAACCTGGGCCATGTAGTCTATTAATTTTTGAACAGACACTACGCCCAGAAGTTTATTTTCTTTTGTGACAACAATGTCATCGTAGGCCTTGAATCGTTCCCTGGACGTAGCTTTTTGCGCTACAATTTCAACCGGAGTGGCTTCATCAACGATTACAGGCTCTTTGTCCATTATTACAGAGACAGTTTTTTTATAGTATAGAGCAACGCCAAATTGTGATGCCAGTTTTTTGGTAAGGTGATAAGCCATTATCAGACCAAGTGGCGTCTTATCGTTATCGCATACCACAATGCTGGCTATGGAAGGATCTTTATCCAATGTTTGATGTACCACTTTTATTTTTGTATCTTTATGAACAGAATTGGCCTGGTCAACCAAGTTGCCAATGGGCAAAAGGCATGTTGCCTGTTTAATCTTATTGATTTTCGAGCCGTTAGCTACCTTGAAAAGGGTAAAATTTGCTGTAGTATCTGGCTTTGGATATTTCGGCCTGGCAAGATAATACCCCTGTCCAAAATGGACGCCCATATCTATAAGCGCGTTTAGTTCTGTCCTGGTCTCTATTCCTTCTGCAATAATTTTCGAGCCTACTTTATCCGCAAAAGTTACCAGAGTCTCCATTAGAGCTCTTTTTATGGGATTGCGGTCAATATTGTGAACAAGTTCCCTATCAATTTTTATATAATCAGGGCGTAGTTCAGCAATTGTCCATAACCCAGAATATCCAGCTCCGGCATCATCAACAGCTATCTGAAAGCCCTGGTTTCTATAGTGATTAAGTGTTTTATAAAAAAGAGAAAAGTCTTTGATGCTGTGTTTTTCTGTTATTTCGAACACTATATTTTCAGGGGCAAGACCATGTTTTTGCAAAATTTTTTGTGTTCTGCCCGGAGTAAATTCAGGGTCAGCGAGGGTGCGCGGATGAATATTTAAAAACAATTTTTGTCCATTCTTAAGCGGCCCCAGTTTGCAAATAGAATTTTCCCTGCATATTTTTTCCAGAGTAAATAGCTCGCCTGCTTCTTCAGCAAAATCAAACAGTGCTATGGGAGAGTGAAAAAAACTGCCTTCCGGCCCTCTGGTTAAAGCTTCCCATCCAAAAATATCGGTACTGCCAAAGTTTATTATGGGCTGATAAATGATGTTGACTTGTTTTTTTTGTAGAATGGAATGAAATTCATTTGCCAGTTTTAACTGTTTGACCTTAATCTTTACCTTTGCCTGATTTCTGAGCCTGGACAGACATTGTAAAAAAGATTTTTCCCATTCGTTCTCTTTGATAGGCAAAAAAGATGTACATGCTATTTTTAATCTTGGTTTTTGGCCAATTGTTTGAAGAAATTTGTGTTTGAGGTTGTTTTCCAGATTTATTTTGAGAGAAAAAGTTGTGTCCAAATCCCATGTGTGATTATGTATTGGAGATATGTTGCCCCAGAATATAACAAATTCATATTTAGTCGGGGTGATGTAATCAATATGACTTTCTATGTTGTTTTGTAATTTTTTAATTTCTTTCTTTAATATAATATTTAGCTCATCCATAAGAGAATTGATAAAATTTTTACCATAAAGTTCTTCTAGAAGTTCAGCATCATGTAACCGTAGATACGCTACACTGATAAGTGGATATTGAGAAATGATTTGTTGTATTTTAAAAGATATGTTTTCTGCTTTTTTATGGTTATCTTGAAACATTGTTTCTCCCTATTTTTGAAAATCTGTTAATGATTTTGCTTTAAAACCATAATCTAGCTACAAAAGGCATATTTTTAAAGATTAATCCATTTTATGATAACTTTTTTTTGTTACAAAAATATGACAGAAAGGGTGTATTCTTAAAAAAAATTATGTATGTAAAATATCTCTATTCATGATTCAGTTTGTAATGGGTCTTGATTAAGTCAGAGCTATGAAATTGATTTTTTGTAGATTAGCTAAACAGGGTACTGAAAAGTGTTTAGAAAATTTAATATATTTGTAATGCTTATGTCATAATTGATGGTTTATTGCCTCCTAAAACAAGTGAAAAAAGGGAGGTAAACAAATGAGAAGGTTTGATGCTGATTTTAAGGACAAAGTGGCTTTAGAAACAATAAGAGGTGAGAAATCAGTTGAAGAGATTGCTAGGTATTACCAAGTTTGTCCTGGCAGGATCAGTAATTGGAGGAAAAAAACTTTGGAGGAAATACCAACTCTATTCAGTGATGGAAATCGTTCTCAACAGCGTACTATGGAGAGGAACAAATTTGCTGCGTTGAATAGAGAAGTACAATTATACCGTTACAGATTAACTCTGTATCGTTAAATTCGTAAAATTTATATCTGATGCGATAGTAAAGACCCTGTTTCACAGGGCCTTTTTAATTAGTTAACTCCATTTTTGGAGTTAACATACGAGGCAACTGTTCGGGTTTTAAGGGGAAAGGCGTGGCGACCAAAGCTGACTTACGGTGTCGAGGTGCACCTGAAAGTTGAACGATCTACCACGCCCAAATTCAAATGCTATCTCTTCATTCTTTAATCCTCAAAATGGATGATGTAAACATACGAGAAAGTTGAATTAGTTAAGCAAGGCTGCGGCAAAATCCTGACCGTTAAATGGTCTTAAATCTTCCATTTTTTCGCCCAGGCCAATAAAGGTGATGGGTATGTTGTGTTCTAGGGCTATGGCCACTACAACCCCGCCTTTGGCAGTGCCATCCAACTTGGTCAGCACTATTTCGTCAATCGGTACAGCCTCAGAAAATAACTGGGTCTGAGAGAGGGCATTCTGGCCTGTGGTCGCATCAAGAACCAGGATGGTTCGATGTGGTGCGCCCGGACATTTTTTGTTCAGGACTCTTTTTATTTTTTTCAGCTCCTCCATGAGATTGACTTTGGTATGGAGTCTGCCGGCTGTATCCACAAACACAATATCATAACCCTGATCCATGGCCTTGTCTAAGGCTTCATAGGCCACCGCAGCCGGGTCAGATCCATGTTCTTTAGCATAAAAGCCAGCCCCTACTCTGCCTGCCCAGATTTTGAGTTGTTCAATGGCGGCAGCGCGGAAGGTATCACCAGCTACCATCATTACTTTTTTACCTTGCATCTGGGCTCTGTGTGCCAGTTTGGCAATGGTTGTGGTTTTGCCCACGCCATTTACGCCGATCATCAGGACCACTTCAGGCGGTTTGGATACCTTTATTTTTTTGGGTTCAGGAAACAGGGAGGCCAGTTCTTGCTTGAGCAATCCTTTAAAGGCTTCTCCATCTTCAATTTTTTCTTTACGAACTTTTGGCCTTAAGCGCTCTAGAAGTTTTTGAGTGGCAGTAAAACCCACGTCAGCCATGATCAAAATTTCTTCCAATTCTTCCCAGAACTCATCATCAAATTTGCTGGTGATGCTTAAAAGTTGATCAATACGTTTGGATAACTGTTCTTTGGTCTTGGAGAGTCCTTCGGAAAGTTTTAAGAACAGCCTGTTTCGTTCATCTTCTTCATCTTCCAAATCCAGGGCCAGGGCCAATCTATACTGCAATTCAGAACGAAATTCAGAAATCAATTCATAATCCATTTCGTCCAACCAGTGGGCGAACTTGGATACGAAGTTTTCTGCTTCTTCCCTGGGGACTTCCAAGTTTTCAAAGAGAAAATGAAGCCTGGCCCAGAGTTCATCTCCTTTCTTTTCTACGCCTTGAAGTAGGTGGTCCAGCCAGATACTGAGCTTTGGTTCGGCATTTTCCAGGGCCTTACGTACATTTTTTTGCCAATCAGTATCAGCAATGACTTGTTTTTCTTCAGCTTGCACCGGCTCCTGTTCAGGAACAACCTTTTCCTCTTCAATCTTAGGTGCAGATATTTTTTCTTCTTCAACGGACGGTTCGGTTTTTTCAGGAGCTGGCTCCTCTTTTCTGTTCCACAATTTTTTTATTTTACTAAAAAAACCCATTTTTAGACTCCTTTATTTAATTTCTGAGCTATGAGCTTAATGGATAAGCCTGTTGTTTCGAGTAGCAGCATAAATCGTTTATAAAACTTTGCGAGTCTTTTGTCATGTTTCTATGTCTTCAAAATTTTTGTTTTTGCCCACAGCTCACAACTCTTAATTTCTTTTTTTTAAGGCTGTAAATCCAGCAGATACTTATCCCATATTATTTTTCCTCTGGTCTTTTTATATTTGCGGAGCAAAACATATAGGGCACCTGTTCCGCCATGTTTGGGCAAAGCAGTACAAAAGGCCAGGACTACTCTTTTTAGTGGTTCTCTGGTTAGCCAGTGTTGAACTTCCTTCTTTAATACTCCCATCCCCAAAGGGGAATTTTTCCCTCGGCCGGGAATCAGTAAAACACATCTTTTATTGTGCACATATTGCTCGCGCATAAAGTATAGTAGGGCTAACTTTGCCTGGTCAGTATTCATGCCGTGCAAATCCAGGTGAGCCTGGATGCTGAATTGACCATTTTTAAGTTTGCGAAATATCCTGGAGTCAAGTCCATGCACGTAACCATGAACGTATTCATCACTAAACTCTATATCAAATTCGATTTCGCCACGTAAAAATTTTTCCAGGGCATCTTGTTCTGCGCTGTCTTTGTTTGGACGAGACTGCAGAAAATTTTTATGCCCAGGAACTTGGCGTCCCTTTTTTTTTAAAGGCTTAACTCCGGCCATGGCACTTAAAAAGAGGGCCTTTTCATCCTCGTCCTGGTCAACAGTTTCTTCCTTAATAGGAACAGGCTTTGGTTGCCTGTCCGGGATTTTTATTTTTTTCAGTTTGTCAAAAGGCTTGTACATAGTAATGTATAGGAAGCAACAAATATTATTTCTCGTCTCGCTTTTTAACTAAATTATGACTAACCGTCTGATGATTTTTACCACTTCATCTGGTTCGTCTACAATATAAAAAAGATCCAGGTCTTTTTCATTAATGTAATTATTTTTGAGCAACTGCTCCTTGAACCACTCAACCAATCCAGCCCAAAATTCCTTGCCGACCATGATAATAGGGAAGGGCTTTATCCTTTTGGTCTGGGTCAGTACCAGAGCTTCGCTGAGTTCATCCAGGGTTCCGAATCCTCCGGGCATAACCACATAAGCCATGGCGTACTTTATGAACATGACTTTTCGTACAAAAAAGTAGCGAAAGTCACATTTCAGGTTGAGAT
The DNA here is from genome assembly GCF_018704065.1 of Desulfovulcanus ferrireducens. Taxonomy (NCBI): domain Bacteria; kingdom Pseudomonadati; phylum Thermodesulfobacteriota; class Desulfovibrionia; order Desulfovibrionales; family Desulfonauticaceae; genus Desulfovulcanus; species Desulfovulcanus ferrireducens. The sequence goes on from NZ_JAGUQP010000001.1 coordinate 237,380, forward strand.
AGTCATTTGGTTTTTGTTCAAAGGGCAGATGAATGTGCAGTCCTACAGAACGTCCACCACCGTCAACCGCTCCCTTGTTCCCGGCTTCCATAAGGCCTGGCCCGCCACCCGTGATCACGGCGTATCCGGCCTGAGCCAGTTTTTGGGCGATATCATAAGTAAGTTGGTATATTTTGTCTTCGGGATGAGCACGGGCAGAACCGAAAATGGATACAGCCGGTCCCAAGTCGTGTAAATCTTCAAAACCATCCACAAATTCGGCCATAATTTTAAACAGGCGCCACGGATCTTTGTAGGATAATTCGTCGATAACAAATTGTCTGCTTAAGGGCATTTTATTCTCCTTAATTTTTTATTGAATGATAGACTTCATTTAACTTGTTGAGTTGATAGCATTTGGATATGTAAGCTGACCGGAACTAACAAAATAAGTTGTATGTCATTTAAGCTTTTTTTGGACAAAGGAGAGCATTTTCTGGGCCTGTTCAAATTGAGGATTTAACTCCAGGGCCTTTTTGCTCATCTGAATCGCCTTTTCCCAGTCTTTATTTTCAAGATAGAGACGGCCTATATTAAAATAAAGATATTCGTCTTTTGGATTAAGTTTGAGGGCTTGGAGGTAGGCCTTCTCCGCTTCAGCAAAGCGTCCCAGTTTGCGCAGAGCCATGCCCAACCGGTTGAAGATGTGCACTGATTGAGGATTATCTTTGTACGCCAACTTCAGGTATTCGATGGCCTTTTTGTACTCCTCAGCATCGATTAAGCTGTCACTAATATCGATTTTGAGTTTAAAATCTTTGTCAAATTCTTTGATCAGTTGTTGAAAAATTCGATCAGCTTGGTCAATTTCCTTTTCTTCAAGGAGTTTTTTGGCCTTTTTTAGAGACTCCTGTTTCTTCCTTTCCAGCTCAGCCAATTGTTTTTGGGCCTCGTTGGCCAAATCTTCCTGGAGCACGTCGATTATTTCTTTGAGTTGCGATAGTAGTTTTTTTTCATTGCCAGGCTTGTATTCCAGTAGAATGGGATATACTTCTCTTAACTGTTGGTTGTTGTTTAAAATATAGACATTTTTTTCTATGAGTTCAGCCAGTTCTTTCTTTTCTCTGGCCATCAGTTTGCAGCGCAGAATTCCAAGTAGCCCTTCATACATAGCTATAACAGCAGCCTGGGTTTTTTTTTGTTTTAACAACGTGCCCACACTGTTTAGCTGATTTCTGCTTTTGGTTAATTCAACTGACATTTTTCCTCTGTTTACTGAAAATTTATGCAGATATAATTTCTATAAACTCGACTTTCGGGGCTGACGAGTAACAACTAGACTATTTTATTGACATAACTAAGTGAAAAGAAGAACCAGAGAGGAAAAGTGTACAAATCAAAAAAGCATTCTCATCCCCGAAAGCAGACTTGCTAACTTATTAATTCTCGAAATCTTGTAAAAAAATAACGGCTATCATGCGGACCTGGAGCAGCTTCAGGGTGATATTGCACTGCTATAATAGGTCTTTTTTTATGTCTAAAACCTTCCAGTGTTCGATCGTTTAGATTTATATGAGTCTGTTCCAGAAAATCAAGATGATCAACCTGAATGCAGAATCCATGGTTTTGAGAAGAGATTTCAATATGCTTGGTTGAAAGTTCCTGTACCGGATGATTCAAGCCATGATGGCCAAACTTTAATTTAAAACTTTTTCCACCCAGGGCCAGTCCTAAAAGCTGATGCCCAAGACAGATCCCAGCCATTGGGTAGTGTTCGCTTAAAAGGGAAATAGTGTGTATAGTGTCTTCTAAAGCAGCAGGATCACCCGGTCCATTGGATAGAAAAATAGCATCCGGAGATAATTTGTGCACCTGTTCATAGGTAAAATGGGCCGGAACGACTAATAAATCCAGGCCCTCTTCTTTTAGGAGTCTTAAAATATTCCATTTGATGCCAAAATCAAAGACCACTACTTTGGGTCCCGATCCTGGCCACGCATACCGGCTATTTTCAAGGCTTACTTTTTGAGGGCCACTATCTGTCCAAATGTAAGGGTGTTTGCATGTGGCCTCATAGGCCAGGTTGGCCCCTTCCATGCTTGGTAGTTCCTTGGCATGTTCAGCCAGTTTTTTCGGATCAAGTTCTTCAGTAGAAATAATGCCGCGCATGGCCCCAAAAATACGCAGATGTCTGGTCAGGGCCCGTGTATCTATGCCTTCTATGCCCATGACATTGTGTCTTTTTAAATAAGCCGGCAGGCTTTCCTGGGCCCGCCAGTTGGATGGAATATGACAACATTCTTTGACAATAAAAGCAGCTACCTGGACTCGATCCGATTCCACATCTTCTAAATTTACTCCATAATTACCGATCAGGGGATAGGTCATACACACCATCTGGCCCAGGTAAGAAGGGTCAGTTAATACTTCCTGATAGCCGGTCATGCCGGTATTAAAAATTACTTCTCCCTGGGCTTTACCATGTCCGGTAAAGGATTTGCCTTCAAACCAAGTGCCATCTTCGAGGGCTAAAATTGCCTGCATTGCGTTTCTCCTTTTTTCGTGAACAGTAAACCGTGAACAGTGGGCAGTGATAAGGGGAACAGTGCAGAAGTGTTTCCCTTACCCCTTCTACCCCTCACTTAAAAGCTGACAAACTCTTGGGATATCTTCTGGTCTATCTACACCATGACACTCAAAATTAGTCTGTACGACTAAAATGGGAATATCTGCTTCTAATAATCTTAATTGTTCCAGTTTCTCCCACTTCTCAAGGCGACTTTCGCCTAAAGTTTTAAATTTGGCAAGTATATTCATGCGCATGGCGTATAGGCCAATATGACCCAAGTATTTTGGTTGATTATCTCGGCCAAAGGGAATGGGTGAGCGGGAAAAATACAGGGCTCGGCCGCTACTTGAGCAGACAACTTTAACTATATTCGGATCTTTTGCCTGTTCGAAAGAGATTTGTCTGGCTAAAGTGGTTACTTGAACTTCGGAACTTGTAGTAAAAGGCATTAAAAGTTCTGTGAGCATCTCTGGGTTTAGAGCTGGTTCATCGCCTTGGATATTAACTACTACACTGTCATCCGGTAACTTCAGCTTTTGTGCAGCCTCTAGGACCCGGTCCGTGCCACTTTTATGTTCTTCACTGGTCATAAGCACTGGTACACCTAAATCAGAAGCGGCCTTAAAAATACGATTGTCATCCGTGGCCAGGTAGACTTCCTTGAGCATAGAACACTTTTTGGCGCGAGCATAAACATGCCAGAACATTGGTTTGCCCAGGATATTGGCCAGGGGTTTGCCTGGAAAGCGGCTGGATTTATATCTGGCTGGAATGATTGCGTAAAAATTTATTGATTTGGTCGCAGACAAGGTCTGTTCCCCCTTTTTTGTCCTGAATATACTCTAGAAACCTTGCATGAACTTCATCCCTGGAAATAGTTTTGGTCTTGGTTAGCTCAGTATATAATTCCTGGGCATCATTAACTTGAATGACCAGGTGCTGCTGGATAATTTCTTGACCAACCCATTTAAAATTATCCCAAAATGGCCCTATGCAGGGAATAACGCCCTGGGAGATGGGCTCAAGAAAATTTTGCCCTCCGCATGGTACAAGGCTTCCGCCCACATAAACTGATCTGGCCAAGGCATAAGCCGGAATAAGTTCGCCAAATGTATCCCAGACAATCACAAGGGAATTAGAAATCTGTTCTTTTAGCCTGGAGCGTAAGACCCAGTTGATTTCCTCTCTGCTTAAAAATTCTTTCCAGGCATCCAGCCTGTGCATGTGTCTGGGGAAAAGGCCGATAATGGTCCGTGGATGGCTGGACATAATTTTTTTGATCAGCCATTTGATCTTGTCTTCTTCCTGTTCGCGTACGGATCCTAAAACAATCAAGGGTGATTTGGGCTTAAAATATTTGGCCAAGGGGTTTTGCACGTAATTTAATGGTGGGGCCACAGAGATCTGGTCGAATTTAATATTAGGCATTGTTTTTATTTTGGCCTTTGAGAAAATATCGGCAAATCTTCTGGCATCATTTTCAGAGATGGCTAAAATTTTGCTTGGGCCGATGGCGCGTAACAAGCCCCTTATTTTTAAATACCTGCTATAGCTTTTAGTACTCATGCGTGCGTTGGCTAAAATAACCGGAATGGATTTTACTTTACATATTGATAAAAAAGAGGGCCATATCTCTGTTTCCAGAATAAGGACCAGTCTGGGGGAGATTTTAGCCAGTGACCTGTACATTATGCACAACGGATCAAAGGGGAAATAGGCCAGATGGATATGAGGATTGTTTATTTTCTTTTTTAACACCTCAAATCCTTGACTGGTACAGGTGGTAATCAGGATCTTGGTTGAGTGGTTGAGTGGTTGAGTAGTTGAGTTGGCCGGACTGGTTAAATGGTTGATGATGGTTATTGCCAGCTGCGCTTCTCCCACCGAGGCTGCCTGAATCCATAAGTCAAAAGGCCCTTTTGGCAGGCAGAACCCCCAGCGTTGTTTCAGCCCCTGACGCAGGCGGGAGGAGAAAAAGGTAAAAGGCAGGAAAAGATACCATGCCAGGGTGTAAAGTAACAATATAAGCCAGTGGTGCATTTTGATCATTGTATCCTGCTTTTTTGTTCAACGTTCAATGTTCAACGTTCAATGTTCAAAGTTCGATGTTTAAAACTGAATACTTCCATGTTAAATTGTTTTAACATCATGCATAATACCAACTATTCGACATTGAACGTTGAACATTGAACATTATTTTCTGAGCGCCAGAGAAATAAGTTTATCTATAAGTTCCTCAAAACTTAGTCCAAAAGCCTTGGCTGCCTTGGGTAAAAGGCTGGTTTTGGTCATGCCCGGCAAGGTATTTACCTCAAGTATATAAATATTTTCTTCTTCATCTACAATGAAATCAGTCCGGCTATAGTCTTTTAGACCTAAGCTCCGGTGAGCTTTTAAGGCCATATCCATAAGTTTTTGGGCCAGAGTTTTAGATATGGGAGCGGGGCAGATTTCTTCTGCGCCATCCGGGTCGTATTTACTTTGGTAATCAAAAAAAGCGCCTTTTTGCGGTCTGATAAGTACGGGTGGTAAAGCCTGGTTATCAAGTACACCGCAGGTCAGTTCCTGGCCGGGGATAAATTGTTCAAGGAGAAATTCCTGGTTATTTAGCGAATGGGCCAACTTTTTGAGCTCGTCAGAAGAATGAACAATTTTTATGCCCAGGCTTGAGCCTCCTGTGTTTGGTTTTAAAACCAGGGGAAAAGTCAAATTTTGAGGGATAAAATCTGTTCTCCCAGTGTAGATAGACCAGTCGGGTGTTGGTAAGCCGTGGTTCACGAAAATCTGCTTACTAATAGCTTTGTTCAGGGCCAGAAAAGATGCTTTGGGACCTGAACCCTGGTAGGGGAGGCCAATGTCTTCGAGTAGGGCCTGAATGGTTCCGTCTTCACCTGGTGAGCCATGTAAATTGATAAAGGCTACATCGCTTTGTCTGGCTTTTTGAATTAAAAGATCAAGTTGTGGACTTAAGTCAAAAAAAATTGTTTCGTGGCCTAGGTTTTGAAGAGCTTTTTGAATCTCTTTAGCCCCATTTAGTGAAACCTCTCGTTCGCTAGACCAACCGCCGGCTATCAAAAGGACACGCATTTAAATCTACCCCAAGAATTTTGCTAAAGTTTGAAGCTATGGCCAGGACCTGGTCCTTGGATTTTTGAATCAGGTTCCGCTTTTTTATATTTGTCCCGTAGCGTTGAAATAGATCCTCAAACCTTTCTTCTATGGAAACAACTTTGGTATGTTTGACCCGCTTGTCACTATAAATTATGACCAAAGGAAGAAAAAATTGTTTAATATTGTTAATATTAATGTCGCCCGGCCAGAATACATGGTGCATAACTCCCTGGGCAATTGCCGGGTTGCCAGTATGTTCCATTACAAGGCTGGCCCCTAACTGGCTATGTGCTCCGCCGTGTTTGATACAGTAGGCCTTGCCCAGGTCATGAAGCAAGCCCGCAGCATAGACCGCATCAACATTGACGTCCCAACCCTTTTCAAGGGCCAATTGGGCTATACACTTGGCTATCTCACCCACCAGGTCACAATGTTTACGAATGTGTTCAGGCATGTTAAATTTGGCCCATAGACTTACACACTCATTTTTATCTGGCACAGGCCAGGAAGGGTTATAAGGGAAAGGAATGGGGTTCATAATCTTGTGTTTGGGTTTTGTGGTTCTAATTAAGAAAGCTGTCGCCCTAAGCCTCTCATTGACACCAGAAGAATAGCTATTTATCAACAGTTAGGAAAAAAATCAAAAGAAAAGGCGAAAGGTACAAGGCCTGAACTGGCTCCTGGCCTTTTGCCTGACAATCTTAAGGAGGGCTTTATGTGTTTAGCCGTTCCCATGGAAATTAAGTCCATAAAGGACAATATTGCCGAGGTCGAGGTCGGTGGAGTAAAAAATCAGGTTCGATTGGATATTATAGACGAACCACCACAGGTAGGGGATTTTGTCATTGTGCATGCTGGTTTTGCTTTGCGCCGGCTGGATAGAGAAGAGGGGCTCGAGACTCTTAAACTTTTTCAAGAGGGGTTGAACCTTGAACTTACATGATGGCTTAAAAGATCCTAAATTGTGTCGCAATGTCTTGCGTCAGATCGAAGCTGAGGTTGATGAACAGTTTCGCTTTATGGAGGTTTGCGGCACGCACACGGTCGCTATTTTCCAAAGTGGTTTGCGTTCTATACTACCTGATAAGATTATTCATTTATCAGGTCCTGGTTGTCCTGTGTGCGTAACTCATGAAAGAGAGGTAGCCGCATATTTAGAGCTGGCTGAAAAAGAGGATGCCATTATCGCTACCTTTGGGGATCTGATGCGTGTCCCTGGCCCGGATAAAAAGAATTTAAAGGATGCCCAGGCCGAGGGAGCCAGAATAAAGGTGGTTTATTCGGCTTTTGACGCATTGAAGGTGGCTATGGAGAATCCTCAAGACAAGGTGGTCTTTCTAGGTATTGGCTTTGAGACCACTGCCCCGACAATAGCTGCGACATTAAAAGTGGCCAAAGAGCAGGGTATAAACAATTTTTACGTGCTGTCGTTTCATAAATTGGTCCCTCCTGCACTTAAGGCCTTGGTTCAAGACAAAGAAATAAAGGTGGAAGGGTTCCTTTTGCCTGGCCATGTCTCGACCATCATTGGCCTTGAGCCATATAAATTCCTGGCCCAAGAATACAATATTCCAGCGGTAATCAGCGGGTTTGAACCCTTGGATATTTTACAGGCCATTTTAATGATGCTCAGGCAGAAAAATAACCACGAAGCAAAAGTGACGAATAACTATAAGCGGGCTGTGGCTGATATTGGCAACCCCAAGGCCAGGCAGGTCATGGATGAAGTTTTTGAGGTTGTTGATACTTTTTGGCGTGGTATTGGCGTTATTCCTCAAAGTGGATTGGGTCTAAACAGGGATTATGAACGATTTGATGCCTTAAAGGCATTCAATCTAACTCTGCCTGACGTTGCCCCAATAGCCGGGTGTAGGTGCGGCGACGTGCTAAAGGGAAAAGTCAGGCCCGATGAATGTCCTTTGTTTAAAAAAGCATGTTCGCCAGCTTCTCCTGTAGGCCCTTGTATGGTTTCTACAGAAGGTTCATGCGCTGCCTATTTTAAGTATATGGTTGAATAGTTGAGTAGTTGAGTGGTTGAGAGGGTGAGTAGTTGAGTAGGTGAGTAGTTGAGAGGGTGAGTAGGTGAGTGGGTGAAAAAGCCAAGGGCAAAAGGCTAAAAGATTAAGAGGCCGGCTGATTAAAAATTTAAGAATTTTTTAGCATTATACTGGCTTTAGGTGTCATAAGAAGATTAATAAGTTGAGTAAGTTGTCACCATTTTTACACTCAACTCAAAACTCGAAACTCAGCTCCCAGAATTCATCGGAACGAGGTAATATAATGGGCAAAAAAGTTTTATTGGATTATGGAAGTGGAGGAAAAGCCTCGCAAAGGCTAATTAGTGAACTTTTTTTAAAGTATTTAGGCAATGAAAGATTAAATCGTCTTGATGATGCTGCTTTTTTAACCAATCTTGATGGCCCTTTGGCCATGAGTACGGATAGTTATACTGTTGATCCCTTGTTTTTTCCAGGAGGAAACATCGGTTCGCTGGCTGTGCACGGCACGGTCAATGATGTGGCCATGCTTGGGGCCAGACCAATGTTTTTGAGTTGTGCCTTTATTATAGAAGAAGGTCTGGAGATGGAGGTCCTGGAGGAAATTGTGGCCTCTATGGGTGAAGCAGCTAAAAAAAGTGGCGTGGAAATTGTTACCGGTGATACAAAAGTAGTGCCCAAGGGCGCGGTAGATAAAATTTTTATCAACACTACAGGAATTGGTCAGATTGTGGCTAATCCCGCACCCAGCGGGCACAGGGCCAAGCCTGGTGATGTAATTATAGTTAGCGGCAGCATGGGTGATCACGGGCTGGCCATTTTATCCCACAGGCAGGGTATTGCCTTTGATAGCAATGTGGAAAGCGATTCAGCACCTTTAAATCACCTGGTTTTAAAACTTGTGCAAGAGATTCCGGATATCCATGTCTTACGCGATCCCACCCGCGGGGGATTGGCCACCACACTAAATGAGATTGCCCAGCAATCTCAGGTGGAATGTTTAATTTTTGAGGATAAGATTCCCATCCGTGAGGAAGTGAAAGGCGGATGTTCTTTTTTGGGTCTCGATCCGTTGTACCTGGCCAATGAAGGCAAATTAATCTGTATTTTACCTGAAAATCAGGCAGAGAAAGCATTAGAAATTATGCGTAGTGACCCCTTAGCCCAGGAGTGCGCCATTATTGGTCAGGTAAGTGATGAGCGCCCCGGCAAGGTTGTTTTAGAGACGGGACTTGGAGGGCATAGGCTTTTAGATATGCTGGAAGGGGAACAATTGCCGAGGATTTGTTAAGTGGGTGTATGAGTAAATGAGTGAATGGGTGAATGAGTAAAAGAGCCTGTGGCCTAACCTTTATATCAACTCAATTTCCATAGTTTATTTCAGTCCTGGTTTCTTTCATGCTGGTACAAAAACCAGGACCTGTTCTCAAAGCTTGCTTGCGGACAGAGCATAATAACAGCCTGAACGTGAGCGTAGGCGTAATAACAGTAAAGCGTATAGGAGTCCTTATGCTTTGGTCAAAATATTATATTCCAACTTTAAAAGAAGACCCGGCAGAGGCAGAGATAATCAGCCATAAATTGCTTCTGCGGGCAGGGATGATTCGCAAATTAACTTCCGGAATCTATATCTATCTACCTCTGGGCTGGAAGGCTCTGCAGAAAATTTCAGACATAATCCGTCAGGAAATGGACCGCTTTGGAGCCATTGAAATTAGCATGCCCGCGGTGCAGCCCGGTGATTTATGGAAAGAGTCGGGACGATGGGAGGTTTATGGTAAGGAATTGCTCCGCTTTAAAGATCGACATGGTCGCGACTATTGCTTTGGCCCCACCCATGAAGAAGTAATCACGGATTTAGTCAGGGGAGAAATCAAGTCTTACCGGCAGTTGCCAGTGAATTTATATCAGATTCAAACTAAATTTCGGGATGAAATCCGGCCCAGATTCGGACTCATGCGCGGCCGCGAGTTCATTATGAAAGACGCCTATTCCTTTGATCGAGACGATCAGGGTGCAAATAAGAGCTATGAAGATATGTATGCTGCCTATATGAGTATTTTTAAGCGATTGGGGTTAAAATTCAGGGCAGTAGAGGCTGATTCTGGTCCTATTGGCGGAAGTTTTTCCCATGAATTTATGGTCTTGGCCGATACCGGTGAAGACACCATTGCAGTGTGCACCAAATGTGATTTTGCTGCCAACCTGGAAAAGGCAGAAGTGAAGTATGCAGAAAAAGAGGGCAGCCCTGCTGAATGTCCTGCCCTGGAAAAGGTTTCCACGCCTGGTAAACATAGTGTGGAAGAAGTGGCAGATTTTTTAGGAGTGCCCAAGGAAAAAATTGTAAAAACCCTTCTTTATGAGGCTGATGGACGGCCTGTTGCCGTTCTTGTGCGCGGGGATAGAGAATTAAACGAGGTAAAACTGAAAAATTTGCTGGGTGCTTTAGACCTTAGACTGGCCAGTTTTGACCAGGTACAGAAGTGGTCCAATGCTCCGGTAGGCTTTGCCGGTCCTGTTGGGCTGAATGTGGAAGCTATTTATGCTGACCAGGAACTAATGTTTGATACTGATTATGTGGTAGGGGCCAATGAAGCCGATGCCCACTATTTGCATTTTCATCTGCAACGTGACGCGCAAATCGAAGGTTTTTTTGATCTGCGCCAGATTACAGAGTCAGATCCCTGTCCCAGATGCGGAGGTCCTATTGAACTAACCAAAGGCATTGAGGTGGGCCATATTTTTAAGTTGGGGACAAAATATAGTGAGGCATTGAAAGCTACTTTTCTTGATGAAAATGGCAAAGAAAAGCCCATGATCATGGGGTGCTATGGCATTGGCGTAAGCCGCGTCCTGGCTGCATGTATTGAACAAAACCATGATGAAAACGGTATAATTTTTCCACCTCCGATTGCTCCTTACGATGCTCTTTTGCTGGCTTTAAATCCTAAAGATAGTACAGTAAAAGAAAAGGCCAATGAAATATATGAGGCTTTGAGTGCGCAAGGAATTGATTGTCTCTTTGATGATCGGGATGAACGGCCCGGTGTAAAATTTAAAGATGCCGATCTCATTGGTCTGCCATTGCAAATAATTGTTGGCGCCAAAGGCGTGAAAAAGGGTGTGGTGGAGATCAAGATCAGACATTCGGGAGAAAGAATAGAAGTAGGACTGGATGAAATTATACCAAGATTCAAAGAAGTGCAGAAAAAGGTATGGGCGCACTATGGTGTCTAGTTCAAATTTTCTTAACGTCCAACCTTGCAGTTATAAATGGCACATATATTTTCAGTCTCCGAGCTAACAACAGCCATCAAAGAAGTTTTAGAGGTCCAATTTCCCTTTGTGTGGGTTAGAGGACAGGTATCCAATATGGCCAGACCCGGGTCTGGCCATATTTATTTTACCCTTAAAGACGAGCAGGCCAGTATTCGGGTAGTCTGGTTTAAGGGTAGTCAGGGATTTTCTAGAAAGGATGGTTTGAGCCTGGCTGAAAGTTTAGAAGATGGCCAGGAAGTCCTGTGTGCAGGACGAATTGGGGTCTATCCTCCGCGGGGGACCTATCAACTCATAGCTGAACTTGTTCAGGAACAGGGATTGGGGGATCTGTTTCTGGCTTTTGAGGCCTTAAAAAAGAAGCTGGCAGAACTTGGTTATTTTGATCCTGAACATAAAAAGCCCATTCCATATCATCCGGAGAAGATAGCCGTAATAACCGCCCCGCACGGTGCTGCTATCCAGGATTTTTTACGCATTGCCCAGGATTTGGGCCTGGGTAGCGAAATAAGGATTTACCCCAGCCTGGTCCAGGGAGATCAGGCCCCAAAAGAGATTGTCCGGGCCATAAACCTGGCCAATGCACATAATTGGGCAGAGGTTCTGGTCTTGATTCGTGGTGGCGGATCATTAGAAGATCTCTGGGCCTTTAATACCGAGGAAGTGGCCAAGGCTATATTTGAGTCCAATATCCCCGTGCTAACTGGCATTGGCCATGAAATCGATACAACTATTGCTGATCTTGTTGCGGATAAACGGGCTGCAACCCCCAGCCATACGGCCCAGCTTCTCTGGCCGGAGCGAAAAGTGTTGGCCCAGGATCTGGATGAGCAAGAGATCAGGCTTCACAATGCCCTAAGAAAATTTTTTGTCCATAAAGAGACTATATTGCAGCAAATGCACAAGGCCCTGACCTGGTTGAGCCCTGAAAAACAGGTCCAGAGAACGGAAGAAAGGTTTGAGCACATGAGGGAGAGGTTGGAGCAGGCCTGGGTGGGGTTTGTGCGTCGGCAGGAAGACAGGCTGGGTTTGCTGGAAAAGGGGTTAAAAACCGTATTCGGTCCTGATTACTGGCAGGTCAGAGCGCAGATGCTATCTACTTATGAGATGCAGTTAAAGGGTGGTATCCAGAAAATTATGACCGGGTGCGAGGCTAGATTGGACCTGGTAGAGGAAAGGCTCTCCGGCCTTGATCCCCTAAAGCCTTTAGCTCGTGGATATAGTTTGGTAGAAATTGAGAAGACCGGCAAGTACTTGCGCCGTAAACAGGAAGTAGAACCCGGCGATAAGTTGGGTATCAGGCTTCTGGAAGGTTCGATCAGGGCAGAGGTTGTTAAGGATAAGGAAGGAGAAAATGACCATGAAGAAAATAAGCTGGGAAGATTTTGAGAAGGTTGAACTCCGGGTAGGGACTATCATTGAAGCAGAAGAGTTTCCTGAGGCAAGGAAACCGGCTTATAAGCTTAAGGTTGATTTTGGTCCATTTGGAATCAGAAAATCTAGCGCTCAGATAACAGATTTGTATACGCCTGAGGAATTGGTAGGCAAGCAGGTAATTGGGGTTATTAATTTTCCGCCAAAACAGATTGGACCGTTCATGTCAGAATGTCTGGTAACCGGGTTTATTCAGGAAGATGGGGCTGTAGTATTGGCAGTTCCTGATAAACCGGTTGAGAATGGTTTGAAATTGGCATGAGTTGATGAAAATATAATACTCAACTTTCTGGGTACTTTTCATGATTGTTTTTTTCAATGCCAACAAAGACTTAGACACATATAAAACTTGCTTGCGGGCAGTGCATAAAGGGATGCTTTGGTAAATCGCACGTTTACCTTTTATTGATACTTAGTTCATATTTTGATAAATTTTTGGCCAAGTTTCCCAATGCACTGCTTATCCGCAAGCTTCGCTAACATGTGTTACCTAAGCCGTTTGTAATGCATTTCAGAAAACAATCCTTTAATACGAGTCGTATTACAATAAGTTAGATAATCCAGAAAATTGAGTATAAAAAGATGGGAGGCTCTTATGCAAATATTAGTTCTTTATTTTTCCAAAGGTGGCAATACGAAAAAATTGGCTGAGGCCATAGCAGAAGGTGTAGAAGGCGTGGATGGCGTTAGCGCTGTTTTGAAAAGTACAAGTGAAGTGACCAAAGAGGATTTTTTAAATTCAGAGGGGATTATTGCTGGTTCGCCGGTTTACTTCGGAGTGATGGCTGCAGAGTTGAAAAAGGTTTTTGATGATTTTGTCTCCTTGCGCAGAAAAATGGAGGGTAAAGTTGGCGCTGCTTTTGCCACTGCCGGTAGTGAGACTGGTGGTAAGGAAACCACAATGTTTTCTATCATTCAGGCCATGATGATCTATGGGATGATAATTGTTGGTGATCCCATGAGTGCTACCGGTCATTATGGTATTGCCTGCGTTGGCGCTCCGGATGAAAAAACCAAAGAAAACGGCAGGTTGTTAGGACAACGGGTTGCTGAAGTAGCCAAGAAACTGGCTAGCGATTAAATTGGAGCCTGGATAAATTTTTGTTTGAAGATGTGTCTGTACGACCTGTTAAATCCCGCCTTTGGCGGGATTTTTGGTTTTTGATTTATTTTTTTCAGTTCAAACTTTGAGATTGCTTCGCTCCACTTTGCTTAAGCTCGCAATGACAGGGCCGAGATTGTCATTGCGAGGGCAGCGAAGCTGCCCGTGGCAATCTCACCCATTATCTGAAAATTTCTGGCGCAAAATCTACTTTTATTCCAATGTGTTTAATGTAAAACTAAATTGAAAATCACTCAACTTATTATCGGATACACTCACGTTTTTTTATCGTCATAATAAAATCTTTTTGCTCTACGGATTCAAGTCGAGAGATGATAAATATATCTATTTTATATTGATGAAACAGGCAATTTAGATCCAGAACTGGAAGTAATAAGACCAGACGGTTCCAAAGTTGAAAAAGACTGGCTTTATGTGCTTACTGCTTTTGGTATTTTTGAGCACAAATGGAAGAGATTTTATCATTCTATCATTGCTAAAAAAAAGAGCTTGATTGAAGCTATTCGGCTACGGCATGGGAAGTTGCTAGATTTAGTTGACTGTGAAGTGAAATCAAACTGGATCAGAATATCATCTGAACGTAATTGTCATCATTTTCTTTCATTGCTTTTACAGACAGAATTGTCCGTGGTGAAACAACTGCTATGATTACATTTTATCGAGATCAACTTTATGAGGAAGTTTGGACTGAACCTATTACCAGGTTAGCACAGAAATATGGCATATCTGATGTAGGTCTCTTAAAAATTACTAAAAAACTTAACATTCCAACTCCACCAAGAGGATATTGGGCAAAAGTCAGATATGGGAAAAGAGTTAAACGTATACCTCTGCCTCCACTTAGACATGGCGTGCCCGATACTTACACTTTTCACCCTCAGCCCTATTCTAACAGAACATCGTTATTTAGATGTTAATGTTTGATTACTGATAGTTAATTTTTAAAGAGAGGTTGTAGCTTTTTAAATAATAAAATAGACTTGGTGATTTTTGCCTGATTTTAAGAAGTCTACTTTATAAAATATGAAAATATGCCTATTTTATAAAAGTTGACTTTTGATTTTTATCAAGGAAAAATAATTTTCAATCTGCAATCATGGAAACGGAGATTATGATCCTGGAATATTTCAAAAAAAAGCAGCTAAGACTGTTAAATTCTGTTCCTTTAAAGTTTACCCGCAAACAATATATGAAAAAAATAGCTGCTAGGGAGAGGTTAATCGGTTTGCTTGGCGCATCGGTTCTATTGTCACAGGAGATGTAAAATGGAAGAATTGATCAAAAAAGAAGTAGAAATCTGGGCAGGGCTGCTGGGTAATTTTACACAGAAAGAACTTGTAGAATTAGTACATCAATATTTATTGCAGCACAATAAAAAAATATCGGAAAATAAGGTCAGGACAGTAGTTAAGGCTATGTTAAAAGCTCATGGCCTTAGTTATATGTCTAAATATCAGGGTTATAAATTTCCTGATAACCAATCTATAAGAATTTTAGCCAGAATTTCGCATGGAGAACTTGAAGAACATTTAATGTTTTATTTTGAAACTTTTTCTTATGATGATAATGTAGAGCAGATGTATGGTAGGGCTTATTTTTTTCTTATTAAGAAAAACATTTCTTCTATGCTTGTACCTTTTATTTATGACATAGAAAAGTATTATCATAATGAATTTATGTATTATGCTATTAAATTAGGTTATGGTCTTTTAGATGATCATGAGCTTGTTAATTATATGCTTCCTGAATGGGTATATCTGGTGGGAGAGGAATTATTTTTTTACGCTCTATTTGGAGATGATGATAAAATATTTAAGTGGTATGAAGCTGTTCAGCAAAGGACACATAAAAATGAAGCGCTTATCTGGCTGTTATGTCAGATTGCGTTTTTTAATCTTGATCTGGAAAAACTGGACTTATTTGTAATGGAGCTTTCTACGTTATGGAGAAAGTTATGTATAAAAACATTACTTTTATTTTATAAAAATGAGCCGTGGCAGGAAATGTATAAGATGACTGAAGAGGAATATTGCAGAGTTACTAATAAACGAACGTTTACGCCTGACGGCCCTCTTGCCCTGCTTGTGCCATTTATGTTGTGGTCAACTGAAGATTTTGCAATGAGGAAAAAAGCAAGATTGATGTGGCAGCGTATAAGAAAAGAAAAGTTTTCTTTTACCTGGGATGAGATGAATGCCTTTCATGCCCTGCTGGAGAATAATCTGGGAAATATGTATTTTTCTTTATTTTATGGAGGCTATGTAAATTATTCTACTGCTGTTCTTATTTTTTTGACCTGGTATTTTTTTTACGAATATGAAGACTTCATGGATTTAAAAAAGGATAAGAAATGCAAGGCCTTTGCTAAATATATGCTTTCCAAAGCCATTGAATTGGAGAAAAAAGGGGCTAAACTCTGGGCTCTGGAAATTTTTGCCTTTCTGGCAAAGGGTTTTAAAAATACTCGCTCTCAATCCAGCTTGAGAAGGTTTACCAGAAGTACAGAATTTTATCCTCTGTGGGGGCGATTTAGAGAAAAGGAAACATGGGAAATCAAACTCAGTAGTCTAGAAAAGTATGTAAATGAGCATTTAAATCTTGAGGAAAAAAAGAAATTCAGGCTGGTCTGGTTTTTAAGATTTATGGAAGATAGCATTGGTATCACGCCCAAAGAGCAGAAACTCAGAGCCAATGGGACATGGAGTGATGGTAGAAGTGTAAGTTTAAAAAAATTATATGAAGGGCAATATAAATTATTGTCTGAACATGACAGGGCTGTTGTAAAGTGCATTAAATATTCGCCTGTTCATAGGACATGGAATTCCAGTAAGAATTATGTTGTTACACAGGATATTATGTTTGCCCTGATAGGTCATCCTTATGTTTTTGATGAAGATACACGCGAACAACTGGATGTAGTGGAGGGTAAGGTCAGGTTAAGTGTTACAACAGACAATAATAATGATTTAAAGATTACATTGGATCCTTTTTTTGTGCCAGATTCAGAAAAAAAATTCCATCTGGTTAAAGAAGGCAATAAAGTAAGAGTCTATAAACTGGATAAAGAATTACATGCTATTGTTCAAATTCTTGGTAAAAATGGCGTTAAAGTTCCTGCAAAAGAAAAGGCAAGGATTCAAAATCTCTTAAAGGCCCTATCTCATAAATTTCCAGTTGAGGGCACATCCATTGTTCCTGCCAGAGAAGTTCCTCCAGACACCACCATTAATCTTATTTTAAAGCCTTTAAAAGAAGGGCTATTACTGACTGTTAGAGTATTTCCTCTGGGCGAGCAAGGGCCTCGTTATATTCCCGGGGATGGGCCTGAATATGTAAGTGCTGTAATCCAGGAAGAAAACCTCAAGACCCAGCGGCAGCTAACCAGGGAAAATGAATTATTTTCCCATTTATTAAACGGGCTTTTTGAAATAGATGGCTTAGAAGCCAGACAGAGTGCTGAATGGCACGCACCTGATCTTGTTTGCGCCCTGAATTTGCTGGAATTTTTAGAAGGCCTGGACCAAAAGGATTACAGGCTTCTCTGGCCTGAGGGCAAATCTTTTAATCTGGTTCATATGGATAAAGAGATTGACCTTAACCTTTCTCAAGGCAAAGACTGGTTTACAGTAGATGGCGAGGTGAAAATAGAAAATAAAAATATTTCCCTGCCTAAACTTCTGAGTCAGATTAACAAGCAAAAAAACAGGTTTTTGCCGCTGGATAAAGGAAAGTTTCTGGTCTTAAAAGAGCGAGTTTTCAGACAGTTAAATGAACTGGCAGAAATAGCAGAGATTAAAGCTAATAGCATCAGGCTTTCACCCTTAAGGACCCTTGTTTTGTGGGAGTCTGGTTGGCGCATGCAGGAAGATAAAGAAGTGCAGGAGTTTAAAAAGAAGATAAATGATGCCTTTAATCTGGATCCAGAAGTGCCGCGTACCTTAAAAAATATTTTAAGGCCCTATCAGGTAGAGGGGTTTAAGTGGATGAGAAGGCTTTATGAGGCTGGCCTGGGTGCTTGCCTGGCAGATGACATGGGGCTTGGCAAAACCCTGCAAAGCCTTAGCCTGCTTTTGGCAATTGCTGATAACGGGCCTTCCCTTATTGTAGCGCCTGCCTCGGTTCTTTCTGTGTGGGAGGATGAGATAAATCGGTTTACGCCTGAATTGAAATCAATATCTCTTGCACCTATAAAAGATAGAAAAGATGTCTTAAAAAAACTTAAGCCATATCAGGTTGTGCTTGTCTCTTATGGCCTTCTTCAACAGCGCGAAACAGCTTCGCTTTTAAAAGAAAAGTCCTGGAGTATGGTAGTGCTTGACGAGGCCCAGCAGATAAAAAATTATCGCGCCATCAGGGCCAAAAGCGCTTTTGGCCTGCAAGCCAGGTTTAGATTGGCTACAACAGGGACGCCTCTTGAAAATCGCCTGGAAGAGCTGTGGACGATTTTTCGTTTTTTAAACCCTGGTCTTTTAGGCTCTCTGGAAGACTTTCGCAGGCGATTTGTCACTCCCATTGAAAAGGAACAACAAACAGGGGTAAAAAAGAGGCTGAAAAGACTTATTGGGCCTTTTATTTTAAGGCGTACAAAAGCTGAAGTTCTGACAGAACTGCCGCCCAGAACTGAAAGCGTGCTTTATCTGGATTTTTCACCAGAAGAGGCAGCCCTGTATGAGGCTGTCCGCCAGGAGGCACTAACCGAGCTGGAAGGGGCAAAGGCTGAAGTTGTGCGCTTTAAGATCCTGCAATATTTAACCAAACTTAGGCTGCTGTGCTGCAGTCCAAAACTTTTAGGAGCAGCAGAAGATGCACCTGAAACAAAAGTAACAGCACTGCTGGAACTTCTGGATGAACTGGTAAGCGCTGGACATCGTATTCTGGTTTTCAGTCAGTTTGTGCAATTCTTAAAGAGGATAGAGCAGGGCATGCAGGAAAAAGGATGGTCATGGCTTTATCTTGATGGGAGTGTGCCAACAGCAGAAATGGCAAAAAGGGTAAAAACATTTCAGGAAGGCAAGGCATCTGTTTTTCTTATTTCCCTGCGCGCTGGTGGTTTTGGGCTGAATTTAACTGCTGCATCTTATGTGGTGCTTGCTGATCCCTGGTGGAATCCAGCAGTGGAGGCCCAGGCTGCTGACAGGGTTCACCGCCCTGGCCAGACCCAGCCTGTTACTATTTATCGTTTGATTGTTAAAAATACTGTGGAAGAAAAAGTGAGAGTGCTTCAACAGGAAAAGACCCAGCGCCTGGAAGAAATCCTGGAAGGCACATCAAGTCCTGCTGCCCTGTCATTGGATGAATGGGTTGAGCTTTTGAAATGAGTGGGTAGTGGGTGGATGCTAGATGACAGGATAAGAGAAGAATTTAATGGGACAGGAGGAATTCAGTAGGAGCTAAGAATCCTCACTGATCGGGGAACTGAGTTTTGTGGAAAACCAGATACTCACGATTACCAGCTATTTTTGGCTCTAAATGATATCGAACACACAAAAACAAAAGCTAAAAGTCCGCAAACAAATGGTATATGTGAACGGTTCCACAAAACCATTCTGGACGAATTCTATAAGATCGCTTTTAGAAAGAAAATATACTTATCTATTGAAGAGTTACAAAAAGACCTGGACAATTGGCTAGATTATTATAATACAAAACGTCCTCATCAAGGCAAAAGATGTCAAGGCAGAACTCCTATGGAAACATTCCTGGAAAACTTACCATTGGCAAAACAAAAATTAATAGATATGCAGTACGAGACATCTGACAACCTTAACTAAATCTTACAACTGCAAGAAAGGATAACCACTGTCAGATTTTGTTTTTGACTAGTACATTTTATATCAACAAATTTCTCCTGTCCCCTTCTTTTAATAGCCACGGCTTGCTTCACGGTCAAAAGATAGGGCATCATTTGTTTCATAGAAAATGCAGGGCTTTGACCTTCATAATAGCTTTGCTCAATAAGAGAAAGTTGAGTTTTGTTAGATATAGCGATGGTGGATCTGGCATTGACGGATCCACCAAACGCATATTTAAAAAAAAAATGACGTTAAAAACCTTAACGTTTATTTCTGACGAAATATTATTTTGTACTTAAAGGTTTCCGGACTAAGCCAATCTAAAGGGTTACCATTCACTTCAGCATATGGGTAGCCAAAATTGTTTAAGGCCAGCCCTGTTTGAGGAGGATTGAGCCTCAGATCTCTCCCTACAGCTAATTTTATCCGATAAGGATCCCAGGCACCCCAGAAATAACGGCGCCATTTTTTAGTCTCAGGATCTTTAAGGGTGAGGTTATGTTTGAGCATCATTTTGCGTACATCAGCCGGATCTACTGGCACCCAGCCATAGCCAGGTAAATAGAATTCAGCCCAGCAATGTTGCCATTTGGTAATATCTACCACTGGTTTTTTACCCATTCTGATTCCAAAAATCTCACGAGCAGGTACACCGGCTGCCCTGCAAAGGGCTACAAATACTGAATGGATATCTGTACATTTGCCTCCACGGCATTTTAAAAGTTTAAGCACATCTCCTGAACCGCATCCTTTGACATTAGGATCACGATACATATTTTCGCAAGTCCAGTCATAGATTGCCTTAGCTTTGGCCAGTACCGTTGTTTTGCCTCTGGTAATTTTTTTTGCCAGAGTACGTACTGGATCATCTATAGGACCAAGTGAAGTTGGTAAAAGCCAGGGTTTATAATCAGCAGGATTCCAGCAAGACTCATTGGCAGGAAAATTTCGACGTACAACTTCAATACGCTCGGCATCGAAGCGCAATGTTAACTTACGAGATTGTGTCCCTGGTTTCCAGCGTGCATAAAGTATAGGGGTCTGAAACTTTTTATCACTGTAAACTCCTGATTCAGTATAGTCTCCTTCTACTGTTATATTTTTTATGGTTTGATACTCGGAAGAAATGGGATACGGTATCCAGAGTTTTACTTCTTTGTTAGCTGGATGCGATGAGAGATCGAACTCCATTGTTATAGTACCATGCACTGATTTGGGAAAGGCGAATGCATTAGAGCCAATAACTATCCCTAATAACAACACCATAAAAATTACTAATCTTTTCACAATAATTCCTCCCTATAAACATTTTATTTCTTAATTAGCTGTTTCTTTATGGGGGATGGCCTATAAATTTCAAAATATTATTGCCAAAAAACGCTCAATTGAAGTTACTTGATTTTTATTTTCGTTTGCCCAATATTAGCTTTTTTTAATACCTACACGAATACCTTTAAAGGCAATTTGACCAGAAATGGGGCACCGAGCTTCAAGATCGGTCAGAAAATTCACCGATTTCCAGGAAGTAAATGGACTCTTTTCACCATAAGAATAGGGGATAAAAACAGTGTCTTTCTGGATATAGGGCGTAAGGATCGCTTTAGCCATAGTTTCTCCGTATCTGGAATAGACAATAATAACGTCTCCATCATTTATTCCCAAAAAATTGGCTTTCTTCTGGTGGATAAGACAGAATTGATCCGGAGAGATATCATTTAAAATTTTGATCCAGTGAGAGGTATGCCCCATAATTGCTTTGGAAGGCCGCCCAGTAATGAGATAAAACGGGAAATCGTGATTTTCTTTTTTTGATGTCAGAGAAACTTTATAAGTATAACACTTATTTTTCTGAAAAGGAGAAAGGATCAACTGGCTTTTATCATAATATATCGTGGATTCGTTCTGAGAGGCTATATCAGGGTCAACATAATACCGCGGAATGGCACTTAGACCATACGCTGCAAATTTCCTTTCTATCTCTTCAGTCCATAATTCTATTTTGCCACTTTTAGTTGGAAAGCGTTTATCTAAAAATAGGGTTCCTCGTTCCTGAACTTGACCTTTTATCAGTTTAATTGGCGCTCTTAGTGAATTATTTTTCTTGGCGATGAAATTTTCAACTTTATACCCTTTGGGGCCACCTACTGTATTTTGTAGAATAACAGGGTTTTTGAGGTCGTCTGTAAAAATATCTCCCCATCCCATTCGCTTTCCCAGCTCAATCCACCACCATTTATCAGGTTTAGCCAATCCTGGCGGATCCAAAAGCTTTGGTACCCAAACGAATCTGCTATCGTCAGAGACAGGGGCAAGACCTCCAACCTCAATCCAGAAGGCAGCAGGAAGAATATAGTCAAAATAATAAGCGTTAATATTTTTTGTGAGACCATTATAAACACTTAATTCGAGTTTTTCGATAAGTCTGCGTACTCTGGACTGATTGGGCCATTGGGTAAGGGGACTACCAGTTGCAATCAAGGCCCGCAGTTTATAAGGATAGAGAGGGTTTTCAATAGATTCCAACCAACCTACAGGATTCTTAGATAACTCCATTTTTGTTTTTACAATTCTATCCTTGGGCAATGGCAGACTGCCAATAGAAATCCCCCCATTATTCAAACAGCAGTAACCAGTTGATTTTTCTCCAAAATGACCGGTGATGGCAGCAAGAAAGTAAAACGCACGGTGAGTTTGGACTGCGTTGGTGTGGTGACTTAATCCGCTATTGCCAATGATGATAGCTTTTTTTGTGCGAACATATGTGTCGGCAAGATAAGCTATTTTATCTTCTGGAATCCCTGTTATTCTGCTTCCCCACGATAATGTATAATTGCCGTCCAACACTTCTTTTTTTAATTGCTGAAAACCGACGGTATGATTTTTGACAAATTCTTCATCAACTAAATCATGGGTAATAATATAATGAATTAGGGTAAGCGCCAGGGCGAGATCTCTTCCCGGTTTAATTGGAAGCCATAGATCTGCCCTTTTGGCTGTCTCTGATCGCCGTGGATCAATGACAATGAATTTGCATTTTCCTTTAGATTGATTATCCTTCATCCTGGAAAAGATTACCGGACGAGTAGCCGCCATATTGCTCCCAATAAAGATATAAAGATCTGCTCCATAAAAATCATCGTCACTATAGACCCATGGAGTATGTCGTGTTCCCAATACAGAAATACCAGCCGGTTTCGCGGCGTAATTACAAAATGGGCCGGTTTTTTCATAATTCGGAGTTCCGTAGAGCTTTGCAAATGCTTTATTGAGAATTCTTCCATCAAATGCACTGCGCCCCGAAGCCCATATGCCGAGCGCTTCCCCACCATACTTCTCACGAATATGCTTTAATTTTTGAGCTATCTCATCCAGAGCTTCCTCCCAGCTGACACGAATAAAACTGGCATCAAATCCTCTTTTGCCTATACGTTTTAGCGGATAAGTGAGTCGGTGAGGACTATTAATGAGTTCTAAACTCCCAAAAGGTTTTATACAAATTTTTCCTTTTGTAACTGGGTCATCAGGGTTACCAGTTAGATGTACAACTTTCCCGTCTTTTATGTAAATAATCATACTGCAAGCGTTCTGACACCACATACATCCTGTTACGTATTTTTTTACTCCTTTTATTTTCGGAGATAAACGCTCAGTAGCAGAATAAGAAAGTACAGGATATACACCAATACATGCCGCAGTTTTTAAAAGAGAACTTATAAACTTTCTTCTATCGATAAATTTACTCATTACAACTACCTTCCTATCATTTGCATAACATTATTATTTTGGTTTAAAAAATTATCAAAATATAAAATTAATATACATTCATTTAAAAATAAGTAACAGGTTATATATATGTCAAATGCATATATTCTATAGACTAATATGAAAGTTATCAGTTTTTTCTATCTAGCTGTATCTAAAGATTTAATTGCAAAAGCTCAAAATTATGCTTTTTGACAAAATTGTTATCGTATAACCTATTGAAAACATTGAACGTCGAACTTCGAACAGCGAAGGGTCGAACCGCGCCTGCCCTTGTGTCAGGAATGATGTCGCATTGCAAAAGAAAAGGAGCTGCTATGAACTGGAAGTGCAAATTTGTTAGACCCAAGGCAGAGGAATGGACGGACTCTGGCTTTCAGGTCTGCGCTTGATATGGAGCGCATATTAGATAGAATTGTGCAGAGCTTAGGATTTGCAAAGCAGGAATAGAAGATACAGGAGATCAGGACGATGTTCACTAAATTTGGGAGGTGTAATATGAAAAGATTAATTTTTTCCTGTGTGCTGATATTAATGTTTTTAGTCGGAACAGCCTTTGCTGAGACGTGGAAGTGTTACTATCCAAAGGGAACAGAAATTATATCATCTGAATTTTCTACTGGTGGTGGAAAGAAAGTTATTATGTATATTGAGGTTGATGTTCGTTATCCCGATGGACGATATGTTAAATATTTGGACTCAATAATAAAAACTGCTGGTTTTTTGGGCTTGGGTAGAATTGTAATTCCAGATAAGATTGTGTTTGTTCCCTGGGATAAAGATGCAATTAGACTAGAAGATTAAAAGTTCAGAACCGAAGCGTTTGCGAAGGTTTGGCTAGGGCTTACGCAGCAAAATTTTGACACTCAAAGAAAAGTAGTGGTAATAGTTTGTAATATGTTTAAATTATTAAAAAAAATCGAATTTCGAAATCCGAAATCCGAAACAATATCAAATGACCAAAATTCTAAACAAAGGGATAATTAGAGCTAAATTTGAAGTATAAAATTTGTTTCGAATTAGTGACATCTAACTAGCTGTTGTACTGGTTCAGCGCGAATTGGAGTTTTTAGCATCTGAATTAGTGAACAGAAGGAGTTAAGGCAGAGGAAAATTTGTGTCAAAGAGACGCAAGAAGTATATCCCAGAAAAAAATGTATTTATAGTTGATAAAGTAGAGCAGGAATTGTGACTTTTATCACTAACTCCTTGACTGTGCATAATAGTAGGAGTAATCTTGCAACAATTTTTATTTTAGCAGTAGCAAAATTTAGAATGTTTCAGTCTGTCCTGGGCTGATTAGAATATAGTCGTTATCAGGCGGTGAAGTCTATTATTATAGATTAAAATTATAAAGAGTTATCGTCATGATTATTAAAGAACGCGACTCAAGAGAAAACGAAATCCAGGAATTAAAAAAGTTATTGGAACTTCCTATCACCTCTAAACAGCGCTTTTTGATCGAAAGAGAATTGAGAGCTTTAAAAAAAGGCACTTCTGGAGAGGATGATTCAGCATATTACATCAATTTCTATTATGGAGATTCAAAAAATTGGGCGGTCATCCATGATCTTCGGATTGAATATGAAGGAAAAGTGGCCCAAATTGATCATGTCATGATTGGTAGAATGCTGGATATTTTTGTTATAGAGTCCAAAAATTATAGTTACGGAGTCAGAATAAATGATAAAGGTGAATTTGAATTATTGTATAATAATAAATATCATGGCATTGCTTCACCTATAGAGCAAAATAAGAGACATATCTACATATTAAAAAAATTTTTAAGTGCAAATAATATTTTACCTAAACGGGTTGGATTAACTCTTAAGCCTAAATTTAGAAGTTTGGTTTTAATATCACCAAAAGCAATTATTGAGCGCCCGCCAGAGAATGAATTTGATACTTCAATGGTAATAAAAGCAGATGCTCTTGATACAACAGTGCAGGGGTATTTTGAGAATGTTCCCATATCAGAGTTACTTACTATTGTGCTGGTTCAGCGTGAATTGGAATTTTCAGCCGTCTGAGTTAGTGAACTCAGAACGGAGGGAAGTTTATGGTAAA